>CAYUSV010000079.1:0-8404 GCA_964447385.1 uncultured Campylobacterales bacterium
GGTTTTATCTAAGATCTACAAACGCAGAACATTTAAAATCTGATTTAGAACATGCCTTTGTCAAAAAGTAAGTACAAACCAATTTTCACCATCTTTATGTAGATATGACAAATTCATCTTATGCTTAGTAACTATCTCTTGTACTATATAAAGCCCTAGTCCAAAACCTTTTTGACTTTGTGAAGTTGCATCTTTGGAAAAAACCTGTGTATAGTAGGTCAAATCCTCCTTTAACGGAAGACCTTCACTGATAAAAGATATTGTATTATTACGATAAATAATTTTAAAATTTTTACCATATTTAAGAGCATTATCTATAAGGTTTTTAAAAACAATACTCATAGTAGAAAAATCTGCCTCTATTTTTTGGTTAGTAACATTTGTATTGATTACTTCATCAAGATAGAGTAGATCTTTTGCTTGGTCAATTAGTTCGATGATAGGTATAGGTTTTTTGATAATAGTATAGCTTTTAGAGGTGATCTTTTCCATCTGTGCTAACTCTTTTAACAGCGCAGAGAGTCTGGTAAAAATAGAGTTAAGCATCTGTTTTGTTTTTGGATCACTAGTTACTTCGGTGAGGATTTTTCCTTTGGTAACGGGAGTATTTAATTCATGGAAAAGATTTCGTATAAAAAGTTGTCTTGAATCTGTGAGATCTTTTACTTTTTCAACAGATAGATAAAAGGCATTAGAGAGAAGAGAAATTTCATCTTTTTTAGGTGAGAGAGGATAATTGTCCAATTCCCCTTCACCATATCTGATGATATCGTGTTGGAGTTTTTTTAGTGGCAAAAGACTCTTTCTTAGGTAAATATACATTGCAATAAGCAAGACTATAATACCACCAAATATCAAAATCACCACACCAAAACGCTCAAAATATGATTTCTGATCTTTGAGTAAAAGTTTAAATTTTGGTATAAAAAGATAGAGATATCCTCTATAAGAGATGAGATGTGTACCTTTAAAATAGGGAATAACTCTTTTGATACGGTAAGGTCGTAACATTTTTCGTTGTTTTCCATCTTTTATAACTTCTCTTTTTTCTTTTCCTTGTATTTGGGTAAAGTTAAAAGCCTCAAATAGTTCTTGTGGCTTATCTCCTGTGGTTTTAAACTCTCTGATAATCATTCGTGATTTAAAAAAGAGTTCTACCTGATCTTTTTTTAAGATATGTGCAACAATCGAAAAACCAGCGACAATACTCGTCAAAAGAGCAATAGCAAAGAGGATGTTTAACTTAACCAAGATAGAGTGTCTATTCATCTAATCACCAATATATTTGTATCCAACACCACGGATGGATTTGATATAAGTTGGATTTTTGACATCATCACCTATCTTTTGTCGTATTCGACCGATAATAACATCTATACTTCTATCACTACTCTCCCAACGCACTGCATTGATGCTGTTTATGATGAATTCACGACTGACTACTTGATGTTTTTTAGCTAAAAGAAGAGAAAAGATTTCATACTCAGCAAGGGTAAGATTGAGTGGTTTGTTCTTGTGGCTGATAAGCATTTTTGTTTTGTCAATACAAAACTCTTCATCTTTGAGAATTTGTGAAAAGTTATCATAGCGTTTGATTATAGCCTGTATTCTAGCTACTAGCTCTCTTGGATCATACGGCTTTGCGATATAATCATCTGCCCCTTCACTAAAAGCAACTACTTTATCACTGACATCAACACGAGCAGTAGATATTATCACAGGAAGCGTTGGATGCTCTTTTTTGATCAATTTGCAAAGCTGATGCCCATCCATTTCAGGTAATCCAAGATCAAGTAACACAAGATCGTACTGCTCAATACGCAGTTTTTCTAGCGCTATTGATGGAGAAGTGACGCTAAAAAGCTCTAGTGCATACTTTGGTAAATACTGCTCTAAAAGTGCTGTAATTTCTAAATCATCTTCTACCATCAATATTTGCGACATAGTTTCCTACTATTTTTTGGATAATTGTATCAGTTTTTCTCTTTGCTCGGGTGTGAGTATATTAAACACCTGCTCCATCGTATTGGCTCTTTGTTCGATCATTTTGTCTTGATTCTTTTCCACAAATGCCTTCATGGCTTCTCTTCTTTTTTGAATACTCTCTTTAAAAGCCTCTTTATCAAAATAATCTGCTGTCATAAAAGAACTAGCATCAAAACTTTTTCTTAATGCTTTTCGTTGTTGTTTTAAAGCTTTAAACTTCTCTTGCATAGCTTGTCGTTTTGACTCTCTTAGAGATTTAAGTTGCTCTTTTTGCTCATCAGTCAAATCAAGCTGTTTTATGATTTTACCAAACATCATATGCCCTTTATGTATGCCACCCATCCCTTCAACTCTTTGATAGTCTATATTTGAAGCAAAAAGTGTTGTTAGCCCTAAGCCTGTAATGTCAAGATAAATATTCTCTTTTTCATCTTTTGTTCCCTATATGATATTTCTCAAATTTTTGAGATATTGTCATGATAAAGGAGCTTTGTAAATTTGATGTGAATGGTTTGTTAACAAGTGTAAATAGGCTCAATTTGTAATATGATACAATATGGCAATACCATTTTAAAGAGTAAACATGCAAAAAAGAGTACTTTTTCTCGAAGATGATCAACTTTTAGGTGAAACTGTTTATGAAGATTTACAAGATGCCGGTTTTTTTGTGGATTGGGTAAAAGATGGAGATGAAGTAGCAGAGATTTGTTATAGTCATCGATATGATCTCTATCTATTTGATGTTAATGTACCAGGGATTAGTGGTTTTGATCTGCTTACTTCTCTTCGTCAAAGTGGTGATGATACACCGGCTATTTTCCTAACTGCTCGTGGAGAAATTAATGACCTTAGAGTAGGATTTGACTGTGGGGCTGATGATTATGTCATCAAACCTTTTGATATGCAAACACTTCTTATCAGAATTGAAGCCAAAATCAAAGATGAGAGATTGATTGTCAGCAGACATCTATTGCTTGATAGAGAGCAATACACACTAATCGTAAATGATAAACCATATAGACTTGCTAAAAAAGAGTTTGAGATTTTAGAGTATTTTATCACTCATAAAAAGCGTATAATATCTAAAGATGAAATTATCACCGAACTTTATGAGGAGGAGTTTATCAGTGATACAACTTTTCGAGTCTACATTAAACAATTAAACAGCCATTTAGGAGGATATGCAAAACTTGTAAATGTTCGTGGGGTTGGGTATCGTTTTGAGATCTTATGAACGCCGTTCGCTTTTTACCTTTATGGCACTTTATCTAGGTGGTATATTACTTATGAGTGCGTTTGTTTTTTGGTGGTACGCACACAAAGAGACACGACGAATTGGACATGAACAACAAATCGCCCTGAAGCTATATGATCTACAGTGTAAAAGAGTATTAAAAAACGCTCCAAAAGATTTTGAGTGTCCGATACAAAAACCTGAATTTAATGATTTTAATGTATTGTATCAAGAATTAACGATTGCCGGGGTATTGATTTTATTTTTGAGTACACTATTTAGTTTTTTACTTGCACTTATCTCACTTCGTCCGATGCGAAACGCTATCAATTTGATAGATAACTTTACAAAATCAATGATTCATGACTTAAATACACCTATTACCACAGCAAAACTCAATGTAACAGCACTCTTAAAAGAAGATTTAAATACTAATCAAAACAGACGATTAAATCGTATTTTACAAAGTCTTCAAATGATACAAACACTTGAAAACAGACTAAAAAATACACTCATAACTGCTAAAGTAGAGTATCATGACCAAAAACTCTCACTATCCAAACTCTGTGAACATTTTAAAGAACGCTCCTCTCTAATTAGGTTACAATGTGATAAAAATATTTTTATCAAAGCAGATGAAGTGATGATTGTTCGCCTAATTGACAATCTCATCTCAAATGCAATCAAATACAACAAAAATAACCATCCCATTGATATAAAACTCTTTGAAAATAGAGTAAGCATAACTGATCAAGGTTGTGGCATTGCTCATCCCAATCGTATCTTTGATCCATATTATCGTGAAAACTCTACTATGTCAGGGTTGGGTTTGGGGCTTGGAATAGTTAAAGAGATTTGCAATCATTACAAAATCAAAATTGATGTTAAAAGCAAAACAAACTATGGCACAACTATTACATTGGATTTTTCTTCGATAAACGCTCACTAAACACTTCAATGTTACATTTTGCTTGTAAATTTAATACAAGGAGTTCATTATGAAACATTTCATTTCAATCACACTTTTAGGTGTAGCGTTACTCACATTGCCGGCAATGGCAGAGTCACAAAACGGATCAGGTATCGTCAAAGGTAAAGGAGCTTTTGCCGGAAAAGGTGCAGGAGCTGGCAAATTTGCACTCAAAGGTAAAGGTACAGTAAATGGTAAAGGTGTTGTCATCTATAAAGATAAAGATGGTCATGTGCAATACAAACGAGGTTCTGGAACTGTTTCAGGCAAAGGTATCGCTATTGGAAAGGGAAGCTTTAAAGGACGTGGTAAAGGCGCAGGAAGAGGTGTAATTGCCGGCAAAGGCAAGGTACGGGGCAAAGGTAAAATTATTCACAAATAATCTTTTGTAAAATTTGATACAATACAGCAGGAGATCATGATGCGAATTCTATTTTTTACCATGTTAACTATCGCTCTTCTTTTTGGCAGTGAGACACAAACGCTCTCTGCCAAAGAGCGCACAGCCTTGTTAGAAAAGGTTAAACAGACCAAAAAACTAAAACGACAAATGCTAAAAGAGAAGTTTAAAAAGGCACATACACAAAAATTGCGCCAAAAATTAAGATATAAACTAAAAAAGAGTCACTTTCAAAAAGAGAATAGGCTCAACAAAATAAAACAAAAAATTCACAAACTAAAAGTTTCACCCTAATGCGCTTTGTACTTTTTTTGTTTTGTGTCTCATCACTTTATGCAGGGGAATTGGGCACATTGAGTTATGAAAGTACTTTGTATTATGAGAGTGGAAAGACCAAAGTAGATACCATTGATACAGGTACAATGTTGCCAAATCTTACATTTGATGATCAAACTCAACAGTTTTCTACCTTTTATTCAATACTCGGCTATGAATTAGCAAGCAGCGATAGCCAATGGGTATTAAATCTTGAAGGGCGTGTAGCTTTAAAGCTACATAACAATAACTACTCCAACCGTTTTTACCGTAAACTCTACGGCAATGAGAATATCAACCAAGCAGTTCTTACAGAAGCTTCAATCGACTACTATGATACAAATTTTGCTTTAAGTTTTGGACGAAACAGGCTTGATTTGGATTGGTTAAGTGGGAGTTTTGACTCAGTAATGGCTTATGGAGTGAGTGATTTTATCCAAATGCGCACTTTTTGGTTTATAAATTATTGTGATTTTCAGTACAACTACTACACAAAATATAAAGAGATTAATGACAACAAAGGCATAGGCGGACTATATCTGCAAAATGCTAAAGCAAGACAGCAGATGGAGTGGGCATTTTATTATTATCATGTTTTTGACAAGGCATACCTAAGCGGTATAAAATTGCAAAAATCATTAAATATTTTTAGCCTAAACGCTTCATATAGTTATTTGGGAAATATTGGAGAGAGTAGGCTTTCTAAAGAGTCATTTTTACGACTTTGGAGCGATATAAATATCAATGACAACAATGGTTTTGGATTTGGTTATAGTCAAACAGGAGAAAATGGGCTTTTATCTATGCTTAAATTTGGTGCTCACTCTTTTTCTCAATTTTATCTAAGCAATGCACTAGATCGCTCAAAAGCAAAAAACTTCTATCTAAAATATAGTTATGAAAATACTCTTTTTCTTTTTGAGTCTATTGCAGGAGTAACCTCCTATCGTGGTAAATCATTGATAAGATTACAACAAACAGAAACAAAGATGCGTTCTTTTGAAGTTGATCTAAATTTATGGTATGCACTCAGTGAAAATATAATGTTATCATTGGGCTATATGTTGCTTGATCTTGATAAAAAAGATAATTTGGCTTTTGATCAAAATTTGTTGACTTTAAGTTTGAGTATGCAACTACCATGAAGATAGTATTTGCTCTATTTTTAACCCTTTATCTGTTTGCATTTGATGAGAGTTATCTGCTTGGACTTAAAGCTTATTATGACAAAAACAGCTCTAATGATGCACAGGCAATAGCACTTTTAAGCAAAGTGGCTCAAAAAAACAATCCCGATGCTGCCTTTTTATTGGGTGTTGCATATACAGAGGGAAGAGTTGTTGCAAAAGATTTAAAAAGATCACTCTATTGGTATGAAAATGCTGCAGATTTAGGAGATAAAGACGCCATGTTGGTTGTTGGCTGGTATTATTACAAGGGTGAAGTTGTTAAAAAAGATCTACAAAAAGCAAAATATTGGTTTCAAAAAGTAGCCAATTTGGGTGATATAGAAGCTTTACAAATGGTTGAGCTTATTGATGAAGCGATAGTTTTTCAGTGATTGGATACGCTCCATTTAGTAGCGTATCCAACATTAGTATATTTTAGGATTAACTAAAAAATCCCTCTTTTTGAAGAATATCTATACTCTCTTTTATAGAATTTGCTGATATATCTATTTTGGCTTTCATCTCATCATTTAAATTAAGCTCTATAATCTTCTCAACTCCATTTGCACCCAATACTACAGGAACACCTAAAGTTAAGTCTTTGTACCCATATTCACCATCAAGCAGTACAGATGAAGGCATAATAATTTTAGAATCATCAAGTATAGCTTCAACCATCACAGAAATTGAGCGACCAGGTGCATAATATGCTGAAGTTTTAAGATATTTAACTATCTCTGCACCACCCTCTTTTGTACATGATATAACATCATCCATATCTGATTTACCGATAAGCTGATCTAAAGGTATACCGCCAACCGCTGATATTTCAGGATAAGGTATCATGTTTTGCCCATGATCTCCTAGTACAATTGCTCTAATTTGACCAGAACCATACCCAACTCTTTTTTGGATTTGATACGCCATTCTAGCACCATCAAGCGCCCCTGCCATACCAACAATTCTATTTCTCTCCCAGCCGGTTAATTTATGAACAACATATGTCATAACATCTAAAGGGTTTGAAACACATAAAATTATCGCTTCAGGAGAGTATTTTTTTATGTTACCAACTACATCTGTAATGATTTTTGCATTGATCATCAAAAGATCAGCTCTTGTCATCTCACTTCTTCTAGGAACCCCTGCGGTAATAACAACAATATCACAATCTTTCATATCCTCTGGAGTTACTGCTGCTGTTACAATTGTCCCTTTTGGTGAATAAGATGTCGCTTGTCCGATATCAATTGCTTTTCCAATAGCAACATCAGGAACAATGTCATATAAAACTACCTCATGACATGTACCCATCATTGCCAAAGTGTAGGCGGCAGTTGCTCCCACAAAACCTGCGCCTACTATTCCTACTTTTCTTCCAACCATTACAATGCTCCTTTATGCTTTTTTAGGCTCTATGCCAAAGGTAAATCCACCTTTAACCTTTTCAATAAGTTCAGGTAGCACATCCTCGTAAGTTCCAACTATTCCAAAATCCGCATTGTGAAAAATTGATGCTTTTGGATTGCTGTCAATTGAGATGATTGTTTCAGACTCTTTCATCCCTGCAATATGTTGAATTGCTCCTGAGATTCCAACAGAGACATAAACCTTTGGTCTAACTGTTTTACCAGTCTGCCCAACTTGTCTAGCGTACTCACTAACTCCCTCATCAACCATCACTCTCGATGCTGCCCATTCTGCATTTACACCCTGATCTTTTAAAGCTTGAGCCAAATCTTTTACCATTTGCATGCCATCACTAGCTGTTCCTCTACCGCCTGAAACGATAACATCAGCCTCAAACAAAGCTTGCATACCACCATCACCAATAACAGTTTTAACAATTTCAGTTACGAATTCACTCTTATCAAGTTTTGGTTTAAACTCAGAGACTTTACCTTTTCTTTTCTCATCTTTTTCAGGTACGGCAAATGTTCCTGCACGAGCTGTTGAAATTTGAGGACATACAAAACCGATAATAGTAGCTAGTTTACTCTCACCATAAGTTGGACGACGAGACTCTAAAATTGGAGCATAGATAACTTTCTCTTTTGTCTCTTTATTTCTATGTGTATGTTCACCTATGAGAAGTTCCGTACAATCTGCTGTTACACCTGAGTCAGTTTTCACACCAATTCTAGGCGCTAACTCACGACCAGCTGTAGTTGCTGCAAACAGTGCAATCTCATAATTATTTTTTTTGATTACTTGTGCAAATATTTCAGAAAATGGTAAAATTCTATACTCTTCTAGCCTATCATCATCAACTACGATTACCTCATCAGCTCCATAAGAGATTAATTCTTTTGCTAACTTTCCAACATCTT
>CAYUSV010000080.1:0-8370 GCA_964447385.1 uncultured Campylobacterales bacterium
AAATGGCTACTTCGAGATGTTTTTAAATTAAAAGAGGGTGAACTGTTGACAGATAGTGTACTGCATACATATGGTGTAGATTCTGTAAGAATTGATAAAATAGACAACAGCACTTATGAGATTAATTTTGCAAAACTGGGTAGTTATGAAAATTTCATAAATTTAAAATAGACTTCTTGTAAAATTATATTTTACAAGAAGTCTAATAAAAGGAATTATAAAATGTATATAGAAAATTTTTCACTCTGGTGTGATTTTATCGAGAGAGATTTTTTAAAGAGTGGATTAAAAGAGTTGATAGCTAAAAATATCGTAAATGGAGCAACCAGCAACCCTTCGATATTTAAAAATGCTTTTTTAAACTCTCCTGCTTATAAAGAAGATATCAAAGCTTTAAAAACAAAAAATGCAAAAGAGATTTATGAGAGCTTAGCTATAAAAGATATCCAAACTTCTGCCGATTTACTAAAAGATCTGTATAAAAACGGTGATGATGGCTTTATAAGTATTGAGGTTGATCCAACACTTTGTGATGATGCAAAAGCAACAATTAGCGAAGCTAGAAGACTTACAAGAGCAATTGGGCGTGAAAATGTCATGATTAAGATTCCAGCAACTGATGCTGGTTTTGAAGCTATGGAGCAGCTCATTGGAGAAGGTATTCATATCAATGCAACGCTAATCTTTTCACCCTTACAAGCAAGAGGGTGTTTGGAAGCTTTTATCAAAGGCACAGAGGTATTTGTAAAAGATAGCTCAAACACTCTGCCCAAGGCTGTCATTAGTGTTTTTGTGAGTAGATTTGATAGAAAAATGGATCAAGCTTTTCTTGATAAGGGTATAACAGCCGGTCGTTTAGGGATCTTAAATGCTAGTAAAATTTATAATGATATTCAAAAAAGAGGCTTACCAAATGTAAGAGCTCTTTTTGCAAGTACTGGTGTCAAAGGTGATAGTTATGTAAAAGATTATTACATCACAAATCTGCTTTTTGCAAATAGTATCAATACTGCGCCACTAGAGACGATAGACGCATTTGTAAAAACTGGTATAAAAGAGATAAAAGAGCCATTTTCTGACGATCAAATTGATGATTTTTTTGAAAAAGTTAAAGCAAAAGAGTTTGATATAGATAAGATCTATAGTGAGCTTATGGATGAGGGGTTAGAGGCTTTTAAAGAGGCCTTTAGAGATATTTTAGATGAATTAAATTAACTCTTTGTAGATGCATATTTATGCTTTTGCGAAGAAGTATAGATATAAGGGACAAAGATGACCGTGATTGATATTGATAAATTAGTTGAACAGAAAATGCAGACAGGCTCAATTGACCATAGACCTAAAGAGCAAGAGAAAACTATTATACAGGATGATATAACATCAACCAACCTTAAAAAAGAGGCTACTTTTGAAGCTGATAAACTTGAATTTAAGATGCTTGAAAAGCTCAAATTTTATTTAAAGGGTCTTGTTAAACATGGGGGTAGTGATCTTCACATCAAAAGCTCTTCTTTGATTAGAGGAAGAATAAACGGAGAGTTAATACCACTCTCGGATGAAATACTAACTCACGCAGACGGTATTACACTCGCAAAAGAGGTGTTAAGAGCTAGATTTGAAGAGTTAGTTGAAAATAAGAGTGTTGATTTTAACTTCAAACTAGATGATAAGTTTCGATTTCGTGGAAATATGTTTTTTCAAACTGATGGTGTCTCTGCAGTTTTTAGGGTAATTCCTGTAGATATCCCCAGCATGAAAGATTTAAAGCTTCCACAATCAATAGAGAAGTTTTGCCATCTAAAAAGAGGATTAGTCTTAGTCACAGGACCTACCGGTAGTGGTAAATCAACAACTCTAGCCTCCATAATAGATCAGATAAATAAAGATCAAAAAAAACATATTATCACCATCGAAGATCCTATAGAGTTTGTATATAAAGATAAAAATTCACTCATAAACCAAAGAGCGATAGGGCAAGATGCACTAAACTTTTCAACCGCACTTCGTGCCGCACTTCGTGAAGATCCAGATGTAATCTTGGTAGGAGAGATGAGAGATATGGAAACTATAGAAACAGCCATGCATGCTGCTGAAACAGGTCACTTGGTACTCTCAACTCTGCATACGGTAGATGCAAAAGATACGATAAATAGGATTATTGGAATGTTTCCAGGAAATGAGCAAAATAAAATTAGAATGTCTCTTGCAGCTACTCTTCAAGGAGTTCTTTCTCAAAGACTTATAAAAACTGTTGATAACAAGAGAGCAGCGGCAATTGAAATACTATTTAAAAATGCGAGGATAGAGTCACTTATATCAGACTCAAGAGATAGTGAAATTACAGATGCAATTGCTGAAGGTAAAGATATCTATGGCATGCAAACTTTTGATCAAGCATTATTAGACTTATATATGAGTGGTAAAATTTCCGAAGACGAGGCACTTTTAAATGCAACAAATAGTAGTGATCTTAAGATGAAAATGACAAACTTTGACAGTGAAGCTGGTGGAGAGATAAACTTAGAAGATAGTATGATAGACTTAAAGCTTCCAGAATAAGCATATTTTTATCTCTTTTTTAGTAAAATGCCCCTCTTAAATTTTAAAAAAAAGGGAATACAATGCTAGAGGGTATCGTTAGAGATAGTATCGGTAAAAAAGCGACAAAAGCTTTAAGACGAGATGGTTATCTAATCGCCAATGTTTACGCAAAAGGATTAGAAAATATTAATGCTGCATTTAAATCAAATGAGTTTATCAAAGCAATAAGAGCAAAAGAGGCTCTAATCTTTGATGTAAAAGTTGGAGACAAAGTACTACCTGTAATTATTCAAGAATATCAAAAAGATCCAGTTACAAGTAAACTGCTTCATGTTGATCTAAGAGTCGCACAAGAGGGTGTTTTATCAAAATATCTTGTGCCTGTAAAAACAGTTGGTATGCCAAAAGGTCTTAAAGACAAAGGTGTTTTAATCACATCTAAAAAGAGACTGTTAGTAAAATGTACAGCTGAAAATCTTCCTAACTCTTTTACGCTAGATGTATCTGATCTTGATGTTGGTGACTCAATTCTTGTTAGAGATATCCAAGCAGATGAAAATGTCCAGATGATGGATGCAGATAGAGTTTCAGTCGTTGGTGTAATCAAAGCTAAATAGAGCATAAAAAATTATGACTCTTATTGTCGGTTTAGGAAACCCTACTGACAAATACAAAAATAATCGACACAATGTCGGCTTTATGGTCATTGACAAATTAGTCAGTGACCATAAAGCCACAAACATCACAAAGAGCGCTTTTAAAGGCGAACTTTACAAATCAAAAAACTTACTTTTTTTAAAACCATTAACTTATATGAATCTCTCAGGAGAGAGTGTTGGAGCGGTTGTTTCATATTATAAGCCTGATCAAATCATCGTTATTCATGATGACCTTGATATAGATTTTGGTCAGATAAGATTTAAAAATGGTGGCGGTCATGGTGGACATAATGGTCTAAGATCTATTGATGCCCATATAGGCAAAGATTATGATAGGATCAGAGTTGGCATATCAAAACCTATGTTTAAAGGTGATGTAACAGGTCATGTGCTTGGTAATTTTGAAAATGTGCAACAAGAGTGTCTGAAAATTGTTATAGATTGTGCATCTAAAATAGTATTAGATCTTTGTGGTAATGATATTTTAGATATACAACAAAAACATGCTTCCAAAAAAAGCTACTGTCCGTGAAAATTTATCAAAAATTTATTGCCAAGCTTTACTTAAAAAACTTTTTACTGATTTTTTTTGCATTAGAGTTTTTTTTTATAGGGATGGATCTTTTACAAAATCTTAAAAACATAGGAACTTCAGCAAATTTACAAGTACTATATGTTGCTAACCAAATGCTTCACTATATCAATTTTACACTGCCATTGTCACTTGTGTTTGCTATGCTTTTATCTCTATTTAATATTTTAAAAACAAATGAATTAGTCTCTTTATATGCACTTGGAGTCTCTAAAAATGATTTAGTTAAACCTATATTTGCCATCGCCTCAACGCTCACTCTATTATATATTTTTCTCAATTTTATTCCAAATTTTGTCCATGCATACGAAAAATCAGAAAATATTAAAAAATATGGAAATCCAAATAAAACCACATCTGATCTTTTTTTAAAATCCCTTAATACTTATGCCTATATCGGTCAACTCTTTCCTCAGAAAAAAGAGGGAGTGGATCTTAGAATTTTTATAACAAAAGAGCATAAACTTGTAGAGATTTTGATAGCTAAACAAGCCGTATTTAAAGATAACTATTGGAGTCTTCAAGATGTCACCTCTATAAAAGTTCCTAATTTAAATGGTACTTTGGAAAATAAAAAATTAATATTTGAAAACTTTAAAACAAAAGAGGCACTACATGGATTTAAACCAAAGATAATAGATACGCTTTTTCAAAGACTCTCAAAACTAACTATAAATGACTCTTTTGAAGCCATAAAACTTCTCGATAAACAAAATCTTAATAGTGATAAAATCAGATCAAATCTCTATACGATGCTTTTTTTTCCTCTTTTTGCACCTATTGTTATCTATGGACTCTTTTTTCCATTTCCTGCTCAAAGAAGAGGGACAAATATAGCACTTCTTAGTACTATTTATATATTTAGCATTTTGAGTATCTGGGGGATTCTTTTTACACTAGCAAAAATATCGGCAAACGGTTCAGTTTCACCTGAGCTTGGAATTATAGCTCCAATTTTTATACTTGCTATATTTGCTTGGTTTTTATCAAAAAAATATCGTGTAAAACATATCTAGTTTTTATGACCATTTAAATGGTCATAAAAATCTACTTTGGTTGAAACCTTCTGTCATACTCTCTTTTATTATGACAAATTGGGTTACAAGAGCCTCCATCAGGAGTTTTGATATATCTTAGATCAAATTTTGTACCACCAAATTTTGTTTTATCTTTTAACAGAGGTATAGGTCTTGATACAGCATGAAAATCATGACATGTACCGCAGACTATTGAGTAGTCATTTACATGGACGGTATGTAAATTTTTATCGCCTATTCTATAATTTGTGTCAGTTGTAGTTTTTCGTTGTGTTATTTTTGTTGGTGGATGACATTTAAAACAGACATAACTCTCTTGTTTAAATTTTGTAGTGCTTTTCTCAGGATATGGTCTTTTTAGCATTCTACTATTGTTTGAACCGTGAGGATTGTGACAGCCTGTACATTCTCCTTTGATGATAGGACCATGCCATTTTTTATTTTTACTCAAATACTCAGCCATATTTGGAAGAATTGCTCCATCCTCTTCTCTTCTAAGTTGTCTATTGTGACAAGATAGGCAAAGATCTCTTGTTGTGTCAAATCTTAACATCTTTTTTCTGCCAGTATAGTGTGGGTCGTGACAATAAAAACAGCCACCATCTACTAAATCTATCGCTCCATGTTTATTTTTTACACTCTCAATCCACTCTTTTTTCTCAATATGACAACCCAAACAGAGATCTTTTCTTTTGTCTGCTTTTAATCTAAATTGACGATCTCCGGCATGTGGATCATGACAGTTTGTGCAATCTTGTTTTACAGGTGGATGCACATTAGTAATTACATTTTTTACAAGTCTTCTTTTATCTGAATGGCATAATACACATACATCAATAGGTATAGAGGTTCTTAATAAGTTTTTTGTTTTTCCGTATACATTATGACATGATGAACAAGCCCCTGATCTCACAGGTCTATGTACATACGGTTTTCCTTCTCCCATATCATGGCAAATTGAACATTTTTTTCGAGCATCTTCTTTTGGATGTTTATACGCCTCTGCACCAAAACTGTAAACGCAAAACAGAGCTAAACCAAACAGTATTAACAGTATCTTTCTCATTTTTCCCCCTATCAATTTGGTATAATAACATAATTTTTTTTGATATTAGTAAAAAAAACTTATTTTTCTTAATTTTATCTATTAATTTAATTTTATATAAACTTTGAATAATATAAAATTTATGATATAATGCCAACATGAATATTAGAAAAACTTGGCTATTTATTTTGCTATTTTCATTATCATTAAACTTCTGCGGTGAGTCTGCTCAGAGTCATGTGGATGATGATGCTGTAGTGATACATAAGCATTTAGTGCAGACGGCAGAGAGTTCAAACTATACTGTTTTATGTGATAGTTGCCATAATTGTCATGTGAAGATAGTTTCGGATGATTTAGATTCAGAAATTCCACATATTCATCTCACAAAGCCACGCTTTGAGCAACAAAATTCACTCATCGTTTCAAATACTACCCAACTCCTAAAACCCCCAATTTCTTAATCCTTTTTTACAACTAATCAAATATTTTTAACTAAGGATTAATACATGAAAGCAATTTTATTGCTAATAGCTACAACTGTGTGGTTATTAGCAGAGAATACAACTATGAGTTTTGAGAGTTTCAAACAGAAAACTCTAAAGAACTCAAACACAATAAATGCACAAAAACTATCTATTGATATAGCACAAAAAGATGCAGATATATCTCAGAGTTATGCTAATCCCTCAATTGAGGCTGGTGCAAATCGATATGAAGATGACAAGGGTTGGCAGGTAGGTCTTGCTCAGCCTGTTAGATTGCCTGGTTTTGGGAGTGATCTTAAAAAACTAAACAACTCAAAAGTAGAGCTTGCAATCGCTTCATATCAGCAAAAAAGAGCAGAATTTATCAAATATTTGGAGATGAGTTATACTGATTTTGTCTATCAAAAACACTCTGTTTTACTACTTCAAAAAGAGCTGGAACTTGCTAAGCGTATAGAGAATATCTCTAAAAATCGTTTGCAAAATGGAGTAGGAACAAGAGCCAAACACTTAAGAGCCACTATCGAAACTAAGTCAGTAGAGACTAAACTTCTTGCTCAAAAACAGCATGCTAACAACTACTACTTTAAACTTTTAGAACTAGCAAGTATATCAAAACAGATACCACTTGAGGCTAAGTTTATATATCCGGTTTTAGGAGATTTTAACTCTGCTAAAGCTTTAAGTCCAGAACTTGTTAAAATGAAAAAATTAAAACAGAGTTTTGAAGACGAAGCAAAAGTGGCAAATCATGCTATAAAATCTATCGATATATCAGCAGGATATGAAAAAGAGCCCAAGGATAATATACTCTCTTTGGGAATTGGTGTCGCTTTGCCAATATTTAACACAAGTAGGCAACATGTTCAACTAGCTCGTATAAAAGCAAATCAAAACGCATATAAGTTAGAGCAATTAAAAATATCTCAAGAGCTACAGAAAAAAGCTCTAATAGAGTCACTATCGACATTAAAAAAGCAATATAGTGCACTTCTGACTCAGCAAGAGGCTCAAGCAAAGCTTTTAAAACTATATCAAGAGGGTTATGAGATATCTAAAGGCTCACTTTTAGAGCTAATAGATGTCAAAAATAGACTTTTGCAAACTGGTAAAGATTTGTTAGATGCCAGCAGAGAAGCAAATTTACAGAGAATCAAATTAAACTATATCCAAGGAACTTATAATGAATAAAATTTTAATCACAACACTATTACTTGGCTCACTACTTTATGCGGTGGAGATACCAACAAAACATGCCCAACTTAGAGCCTTTGGAAAGTCAGTAGAACTAAACTCAAAAGTTATCCAACTCTCAAATGCAAAACAATCTATCATGTCACTAGTAAGTGGACATATAGAGAAGTATTTTGTACAAGTTGGTTCACAGGTTAAAAAAGGGGATAAAATAGCCCTCATTGAGTCAATTAGCCTATCTAAAATGACGGCTGATTATATCTCTTTGAAAAAGCAGTTTTATGCACAAAACAGAAATTATCAAGCCATTAAAAAACTCTACGACAAGGGGATGATTTCACTACAAGAGTTAAACTCTCAAAGTATACAAAAAGATGCACTATCAGCACAGATAAATGCACTAAAATCGCAGTTAAATATACTTGGTATCAATGCAGACTCTCTAAAAAAAGCATCACCAAATTATATACTCTATGCTCATAGTGATGGAAGAGTATCAGAGCTTTTACAACCTCAACACTCTGCTGTAAATGAAGATACTCCCATCATCTCTATCATAAAAAATCAAGCATTTTATATCAAGACATTTCTACCTCTAAAATATGCAAGTGCTGTAAAAGTTGGTCAAGAGATCAGTGTAAAAGTAGATGGCAAAAGTATCAAAACTCACATCACTCAGATACTTCCTGAACTTGATGAAAAAACTCAAAGAATAGTAGTGCTTTCAAGTGTTGATGAGCCGACAGATGCTCTTTTTATAAATGCGTTTGTCGCATCAACTCTCTACTTTGATGCAGATAAAAAATATGTAGCA
>CAYUSV010000081.1:0-8365 GCA_964447385.1 uncultured Campylobacterales bacterium
AAGAATCACGCCAACAAACTTTACTGACCCTATGCAAGAGAAAATTATGAGATTTCTACCACTTATCTTTACATTTTTCTTTATTACATTTCCAGCTGGATTAACGCTTTATTGGTTTGTAAATAATATCTTTTCGGTTGCTCAACAGTACTATGTAAACTCTATTTTTAGTAAACAAAAGCTTAAAAAGGAAGCCACATCATGATTCGTGTTAGTGCCTCTTCGCTAGAGGAGGCTTATACTAAAGTTGCAAAAGAGTTAAATGCTTCTATCATTGATATTGAAATAGAGATATTGCAAAATCCGAGTTCTGGTTTTTTAGGTATGTTCTCTAAGCCGGCGATTATAAAGGCTGAACTCAAAGATATAAGTGAAGTAATTGTCAAAAAAAATAGAGAAAATGTTGAGAAGAAAATTACTACAAAAAATGATATAGATGATTTAAATAAAATAAAATATGAGATAAAAGAGGGGATTAATAAACTTCTTGATTCTAGTTGTTTTAATGTAGCTTTAGTAGAACTTAGAATTAATGATGAACTTGTTGAGATTAAGCTTGATGGTGAAGATGTAGCTTTATTGATTGGTAAAGAGGGGTATCGATATAAAGCACTCTCATATATACTTCATAACTGGATTAAGATCAAGTATAATCTTAATATTTCGCTTGAAATTGCCGAATTTCTAAAAAACCAAAAAGAGATGATTTCAAAATATTTAGTTTCGATTAAAGAGCGAGTTGACCAAAATGGAAAAGCCCAAACCAAACCGCTTGATGGTATCTTGGTAAAAATCGCATTAGGTGAGCTAAGAGCTACTTATCCTAAAAAATATGTAGCTATCAGAACCCTTAAAGATGGCAGAAAAATTGTTGTTATTAATGAATTTAAGGGTCCTGCAAATGAGAGGAATAGCTCATAAACGATACTATTTGTGCAATTAGCACAGCTTACGGAGTAGGGGGCATCTCTATCGTAAGAGTTAGTGGCTCTTTGTCTGTGAAAATTGCACAAAAACTTACTAAAAAAAGAGATTTCGAGCCACGATACGCAACACTATCAAAACTCTATACATCTGAAAACGAAATAATTGATGAATCTATTGTAATCTATTTTAAAGCACCCAATAGTTTCACATGTGAAGATGTTATCGAGTTTCAATGCCACGGAGGGATTATATCTTCTAGTAGAATTATTGATGAGTGTATAAAAGAGGGTGCAGTATTGGCAACTCCTGGAGAATTTACAAAAAGAGCGGTTCTAAACGGAAGGATTGATCTAACTCAAGCTGAAGCCGCAGCAAAACTAATAGAGAGTAAAAGTATAGATGGGGCTAAAATGTTAGCGCGACAATTAGATGGAGAATTGAAAAATTTTGTTGATAGTCTTCGTGATAAGTTGGTAGAAATTGTAGCTTTTGTAGAGGTTAATATTGATTATGGTGAAGAGGATTTACCAGAGGATTTAAGACAACAGATAGAAAAAAAATTGAAAAATATCAATGAATTATTGATATCCACACTAGAAGGATCCAAAAGTAGGGAAGGTCTTATAGATGGGTTCAAAATCGCAATAATTGGCAAACCAAATGTGGGGAAAAGTTCACTCTTAAATGCTCTGTTAAATTATGATCGAGCTATTATAAGTGATATTGCAGGTACAACTCGTGATACTATTGAAGAGAGTCTAAAAATCGGTACACATCTTGTAAAATTTGTTGATACTGCCGGAATTAGAGAAGCCGGTGAAAGTATAGAAAAAATTGGAATAGGGCGTTCTATCGATGCAGTTGAAAACTCTGATATAGTTATAGCACTTTTTGATGGTAGTTCTCATTTTGATAAAAACGATAAAAAGATAGTTGAGCTTTTGGATAAATACAAAACTTCAAAAGAGATAGTAGTAGTAATAAACAAAAGTGATTTAACTGATAAACTTGGTACGAATGAGTTAAAAAAATTTAAACCTATAAAAATTTGTGCAAAACAGAGTGTACAAATCATAAGAGATAACCTCTCTAATATACTTGATCAAAAAAGTGATGCAGATGATCTGATACTAATAAGCAAAAGACAGATAAATGCCGTTTCAAATACACAAAAACATATAGATGAATCATTTGAGTTCTT
This sequence comes from uncultured Campylobacterales bacterium, assembly GCA_964447385.1. GTDB lineage: Bacteria > Campylobacterota > Campylobacteria > Campylobacterales > QNZT01 > SZUA-1433. The sequence continues at coordinate 2,129 of CAYUSV010000081.1, forward strand.
AAATGAAGAGTTAGAACTTTTTTCGTATCATTTAAATGAAGCCATATATCATATATCGTCAATAACAAAAATATTCCAAAGAGATGAGATACTAGATAAGATGTTTGGAAGTTTTTGTTTAGGAAAATAATCTAAAGATATTCATCTTGGTTAACATAATATATATTCTCTTGAAAATATATTGATCTAAATCAATATATTAGATTAACTCTCTAACAGGTCATTTTGGCTTTTTTTATGATACACCCCATCAAGCTCTTTAAGCTGTTTTGATCTACTTATAAGATTACCTTTGCCACTACTTAATTTTTTAAAAGCTCCTTCGTAACTATTTTGTGCTTTTGTGAGTGCATTTTCTACATGTTGCATCTCTTGGACAAATGAGACAAACTTATCATGCATATCTCCGGCTTTTTTGGCAATCATCTGTGCATTTTTATTTTGATACTCCCATCTCCAACTATTTTGTATGGTTCTTAGAACCGCTAAGAGCGTTGATGGAGAGACAAGGATGATATTTTTTGTATAAGCTTTCTCATAAAGTGTACGATCTTTTTCCACAGCCAACAAAAAAGCAGCCTCAATAGGTATAAACATCAAAACAAAATCAAGAGTTTTAACTTCTGTCAAATTATGATACTCTTTTGAGCTAAGTTGTTTAATATGCGTATATATAGAGCTTAGATGTCTTTGTAAATAGATATCTTTTTCATCCTCTGTACTAGTATGGTACTTTTCATATGCGATCAAAGAGAGTTTTGAATCGATAATTATATCTTTTTCATCAGGCAGATGTATTATCACATCTGGGCGGACTCTTTTGCCAAATGTATCTTTAAACTCTTTTTGCACTTCATACTCACGCCCTACTCTAAGCCCTGAACTCTCCAATACTCGCTCTAGGATATACTCTCCCCAGTCACCTTGGACTTTATTATCTCCTTTTAGTGCATTGGTTAAATTAATTGCATCTTGCGAAATTTGTTTGTTTAATGTATGGAGTTTTGTTATCTCTTTGGTTAAAGAAAACCTCTCTTTGCTCTCATCTTTATAATAATTTTCGATTTTTTGATTAAACTCTTTAATATTTTCTTTGAATGGTTGTAAAATATGTGTTAAATGTGTATGGTTTTGATGAAGCATTTTTTGACTATTTTTCTCCAGTATAGAGTGTGCAATATTTTCAAACTCACTTTTTAGTTGTTCTTTTGCATTTTGAGTACCCTCTAGCCTCTCTAAAACCCTAACATGTTCAATTTTTAACTCATCTAACTCATTTTGAACCGCCCTACTCTGCTCTAACTTTTCATCTAAAAAATCTCTAAAAATAATCTTCATTTTTTCAACTTTTTTTGTGTAGAAAAACCAATAAAACAGAAAACAGACTAATAAAGCGCTAAAAAAACCAATAAAATAGTTTAACAAATAATCATTCATCCCTCTATTATAGAATAATTTTTCTCTAAATAAAGAATATATTTCATATTGAAATACTGTTACCAATTTAGGATAAAAAATTATAATTTTATTTACAAAATTACCATAAATGAGATAAAATACAATAAAAATATACTTTTTATCTTTTTTTGACAAATTTTATTGTACACTATGGATAATTTGATTTAAATATGATGGAGAAAAAAATGAAAAAAGAGTTTATAAAAAGTATTGTTATGATACCTGTACTGTTTATAATTGGTTGTGGTGGCAGTGATGGTAATAAAAAAGAAAAAGTTACACCTAAAAATAATGATAATACACAAATAACCGTAAAAAATGGCAAACACCTTATCTCTACTGAAAAATATGATAACAATAGAGATGGAGTTTATGACCTTGTAATAACATACACTTATGATATTAAAGGTAATCTACTAACTAAAAGTTATGATAACAATGCAAATGGTAGCAATGACTATATAGAATCTTATACTTATGATAGTAAAAACAATGAATTAAGTTTAAGTATTGATAAAAATGGTGATACTATAATCGATTATGTAGAGACTTACACCTATGACATACAAAATAATCAATTAGCTAAAGCCTATGATACTGATGGTGATGGTAAAAATAATTCCATAGAAAGTTACAGTTATGATGCTGTTGGGAATAGATTAAAGTTGCGTATTGATAAGGATAATGATGGAGTCTTTGATTATCAAGAGTTTTATACTTATGACGCCAATAATAATAGATTAAGTAAAAGTTATGATAATAATGGTGATGGCAATTATGATGCCATAGAGAGTTATACCTACAATGCAAAAAATAGTTTAAAAACAATTAGTTATGATGACAATGCCGATGGCATAATAGAAAATGAAGAGAGCTATACCTACAATGCAAAAAACAATGAATTAAGTTTTACTATCAAAAGTATTAATAAAAATTCTGAGTACAAAGAGAATTATGAGTATGATGCACAAAGTAACCAAATAATTAAAAGTTATGATAACGATGGTGATGGAGTTATTAATTCTATTGAAAATTATACTTATGACAGTACAAGAAATAGATTAAGTTTTAGCGTTGACAGAGAGAATGATGGAATTTTTGATTATCAAGAATTTTATACTTACGATATAAATAATAATATTTTAAGTAAAAGTTATGATAATAATGGTGATGGAGTAGTTGATGATATAGAGAGTTATATATATGATGAGAGAGGCAACTTAACTAGTTTTAGTGTTGATAATATAGTTGAAAAATATACATATGACAATGTTAATAATTTAATTAAAACTGTTACAAATGGAGTCATCACTCAACTACAAACTTGGACTTTTATAGAAAATTAAAAATTGTTATTTAAAAAATTCATTATTGTTCGATATTACTATGTAAAGAGCGCTTCTAAATCTTTGGGCATCTATATCTAGGGATATTGGAGGGGTTCTTAACCCAATATAGTTGATAAATAGCCGACCACACTTGTACTATCATTACTCGCATCATAGCTAGTACGATAGTCAATAAGTTGGCTCTTTAAAGAGAGATTTTTTCCAGCTTGAAGCAGTGCTTTTACCCCGACAATACCACATGCTTCGCATCCTTTATCAATCTGTTCAAAATCAAGGTTTTTTATCGCTTCAAGACAGATACTATCAAGAGTATTGGCATCTTCTAGTTTATAAAAGTGGCTTAGATCAGTGCTGATAATGAGTAACGACTCTTTATCTGTTAGTAAATCTTCTATAAGTGTCGCTAGATCTTGATGCTTCAAATCTCCATAAACAATCTCTATAACTTTCAGATTTGGTAAATAGTGCTTTATAAAAGGCATCTGCACCTCTGTTGAGTGCTCATGGTGGAGTTTGTCTGAAAATGATAAAAAACCATATCTTTCTCTCAACATATCTGCATAAACAACATCTATCTCTAAATCTCCACAAGGTGTATCATAATAATCATACATGCCAACACTAGCCCCTTTGATATAAGCATGATGACTTGGACCTATAACTACTACTCTTTTAAAGAGATTTTTATTTACCATTTTATAGACACAATTTGCCGTAAAACCACTATAAACATAACCAGCATGTGGAACAATAATCGCTTTTGGCTCGAACATTGGTTTGATCTCTATACTTTGCGTATTGTCAAACTCACTTATATACTGTTCTATCTCTTGACAACTACTAGGATAAAAACTTCCATTTACACTCATTTTTCTATGACTCATTTAAAACTCCTGTATCTATTTTTATCACTTGATATGTAAAAATTTGTGGATAATTTAAAAGAGACTCTTTGCTCAAACCAGCCTTTTGACAAAGGTGTTCAAAAAAGAGTTCAAATGTAGGCAACTGCTCCCAAACCTGTGGCAAAAAAGTAGCTTGGTGAAAACCATCTTTTAAGATCACTCCATCAATATTTGGTCTAATTTTACTTTTTAAATCCTCTATATCAAGGTATGTAAGCTCTTCTGGGGTGCTCAAAAGTGAAATTTCTATTTTTACTTTCTCGAACTCCTCTCTGCTTAAAGGTGGAAATCTAGGATCATCAAAAGCAGCAACTTTAGCATTGTAAACCAAGTCATCTAGTAAACTCCTATGAGCCACCAACGAACCTATACAGCCTCGAAGATCTCCATCCAGTGTCAATGTTACAAAAACAGCCCCCTGCTCTTTAAGTTTGGGTTCTTGTTTTAATAATGCATCCACATCCAGATCTATCTTTTCAAAATTACTTTTGATGGCGTCTTTAGCTATTTTCAATAGTAAATCTTTTTTCATCTGTAATCCTTTGGAGAATTAGGCTTCTTGCAAAACTATATTTTAGAGGCAAATCCTCTCGTTGGTCTGAGCCTCACAATATAGTTTTACAAGAAGTCTATTATATCAAGTCAATTGATTAAAATTGATTAATTTCAACTAAAAGCTCAGAAAACACTTCCGCTCTTTTATCAGATGAGTCTATCATCTTATTGACAATTGTAGCAATTTTTGGATCAACACTTTTAGATACTTTGACACTTTTTTCTTTGGTATTAAAATTATGTACAATACTATAAGGACTTTTGTTTTCAAGATTTTTATAGATCATCTGTCCAAAATCAAAAATTTCAAATGCTTCATAAGCAACTGTTTTTGGTTTTGGTTTTAGTAAAATTTTAAGATTTTCTAGATTATACTTTTTAGATACAAGATAGTTAAAACTCATCATAAATGCGATAGCTCCAAAAGAGTATTTTGTTAAAACACGATCAAAAAACTTTTCAAAGCTCTCATTTGAAAGTTTTAACCTTTTATACTCCAAAACTAACTCTTCAATATAATATTTTGCATACACAATCGGAATAGATTTTAAAACTATTTTAGCTTCGGTACTCTCACTTACGAGTTTTCCACCAAGTATGATATCTACACCAGATACTGTCTGTGATTGAAGTTTTGTTTTACAACCCAAAAGTCCGATATCTCCAAGCTCATGAATCCCACACCCTTTTACACATGCTGACCAATATATTCGAATCATAGCATCATCAACTATCACATTTTTACTAAGATATTCTGACATCTCTAATGCATCTACTTTTCCACGAATTACACCAAATGAGCATGTGTCACTTCCAGGACATGAGATCATGTGGTTGTAAAATGGTGTATTTATATTTTTATATCTATCAAATATATCCCAAGTTAGTATATTTGGTATATCTTCATTTTGTACACCAACAATATATAAATTTTGATCTACACTAAGCCTAATACCACTACCATAAATTTTAGCTATCTCACTAGCTTCGATCATGGCATCACCATCAAATATACCAGCAGGTACAATAACATGAAGAGCATATGAGCCATCTTTTAAAGCTACTTTTCCATACTTGGCATCAAAGTGCTCTAACTCTATCAAGTTTTGACCAGCACCAACATGCTCTAATGAGCTTTTTTGCATAATTGATGATACAAGATTTTCCATTCCTATCGCTTCTATAAAAAAGTGGAGACGATTTTTATTTCTGTTATCTCTAAAGCCATACTCTTTAAAAATTTTGATTAAACTCTCAAAAAAAGTGACAACTTGATCCTCTTTTAAAAAGACATTTGCACTTTTTGCCAAGACCCCTACTCTACCGCCCAGATAGACATTAAAACCAAAAATACCATTTTTTTGAGCTAGAGTAAAACAGCAGTCATGTGCAAAAACATTACATCTATTTGCATAATTTGCACTGATGGAAGTATTAAATTTTCGTGGAAGTGTACCTATCCATTTATCAATTTTGAGAAAAATATTTTGCATTTTATTGATAAGAGGCATACAATCTAGCACATTATCATAACTTAATCCATCAAGTGGATCGGTAACAATATTTCTAAGATTATCAATACCAGTTTGATATGTTGTGATACCTACACTATCTAACTCTTCTAAAATAGTTGGCAAATCTTTAATTTTAAGATATCTAAGCTCAATTTGCATTCGTGTTGTGATATCGATATAGTTATTACCATAGATTTTAGCAATTTCACCTACTTTTTTTGCCTGATCTACGCTAAGTTGTCCACCAGGTACCCTTACGCGAAGCATGAAGTGATTTTTCCCATTTGGTTTCTCCTTATCAAAGATACCAAAATATTTGAAAAAAACTGCTTTATCATCCTGCTCAATTGAATCATAACCGCTTTTTGCATATTCTTTTAGTTGTAATATAGCTTCATCAGCACTTCTATTTGGTTTGATTTTTTCAATTTTATTTATTTTTTGATTTCTTAATTG
>CAYUSV010000082.1:0-8357 GCA_964447385.1 uncultured Campylobacterales bacterium
ATGAATTGTTTAAGCATAAACGCCAATAAAATTGTAACAACTACGCTTAACAATAAAATAGGCAAATTTTTATCTTTTAAGATTTTTAAAAATTCTTTTGTACCAAATTTTTTTATTGTCAGATAAAAGAGAATAAATCCACTCAAAGAGCTAGCAAGTGCTAATCCTGCTGCCTCAAATGGAAATATAAGAGCGATTGATAATACTATATTTATTCCCAAAGATATAGCTGAAATCTTTGCAGCCTCTTTTTGTCTATGTTTTGCATAAAGCCACAATGAAAATATGCGTGATAAGCCAAAAGGCAAAAGCCCGATTAGGTACATGGATAAAATTAAACTTGTATTTGCACTATCTTCAGCTGTAAAAGCACCTCTTTCATATAAAAGCCAGACAATTTTATCAGAGAAAACAATCCCAATTATACAAGCAAAACTAAGCAAATATGCTAAAAACCAAAAACTTTTTTGAAGCATGATATAAGCTTTTTCGTCATCACCATTTTTTAAAAACCTAGCGACTTTAGGAAAAATTGCCACAGAAGTAGCAATAGCAAAAAGTGCTAAAGGAAATTGAAAAATACGGTTTGCATAATATAGATAAGAGATAGAGCCACTTATGAGAAATGAAGCGAGCCAACCATCTAAAAAAGCAGAAATTTGTGCGGTAGAGCTACCTAAAACTGAAGAGGCAAAGTTGTTTTTAAATCTTTTTACATCTTCTGTAATTTTAAGTTTTTTTCTCTTTAATCCTTTAAATCCTCCAACAAAAATTTTAAAAAGATGAAGTTTTTTGGCAGCTATGAGATGTACACCAACTTGCATAAATCCACCAATGATGACAGCATAACTCATGTTATAGACGATAGTTTTACTAGACTCATCTTGTGAATATAACAATGCACCAATAATGGCAATATTTAAAAGTGCAGTCGAAAATGCGGTAGTAGCAAAATGGTTTTTATATTGTAAAAGAGTAGCCAAAAAGGTAACAATAAATATCAATATAAGATAGTTAAAGTTAATAGCCACAAGAGGTGCAGCTTTGTTTATAGTCTCTGCATCAAAACCAGAAGCGATTATATTTGTAAAAAAGTTTGAGAAAAGTGTCACAAAAATTGAAAATAGTATTAAAAAAACAAGAAATTTGATAAAAATAGAGACAGCAAAAACACTTTTTTGACGAGTTCCTGAAAAAGAGGGCAAAAAACTTTGAGTAAATGCTCCTTCGGCAAATATACGACGAAAAAGGTTTGGTAATTTAAACGCTACAATAAAGATATCAGTATAGATGTTTGCTCCCAAAATGGAAGCTTGAAGCATGTCTCTAATAAAGCCCAATATTCGTGAAACAAGGATACCAATAGAGTTGGTGAAGATAGATTTAAACATGAAAAGGATAATACAATATCTCTTATTAGACTTCTTGTAAGAGTCTATTAAAATATTTTTCATTTTAGACGATATAAATTCTAATAACAATATAAGGATAGAGTTTTGGGTCTGTTTGGGATATTAAAAAGAGATAAACAAAGTGTGGATGAAGCACAAATTGAATTTACAAAAAAGACAATAGAAAGTAGTAATATATCTAAAGATTTAGAAGATATTGCAACTGTTCACAACATGCCAGTAAAAGAGCTTGATTTTAAAATTCTCTCATATAAAACTTGTTATAAAAAAGTGGATAGTCCAAGATATAGGGAGTTACAAGAGATTGAGCGTGAGAAATTTTTTAAAGAAGAGAATATCTTAAATCCTAAGTTAGAGATAATTCAAAAACTTAAAGTTGAAATTTTTAAAAAAAATAACTCTAAATTTCCAATTAAAATTGCTTTAGGAGCCAATAAAACTTTCACAAAAGTTGTAGCGACTATAAAACGCCAAGAGAGTGTTCAATATTTTGATGGATTAGAGAGTGAAATCATTGCACAACTTGATAAAATGAAAGCAAAACAGAAAATTCTTTTAGGTTTTTGTGATAATTTTATGCGCCAAGAGGTAAAAAAGCTTGTTTCACTAATAAGAGTAAATAAAAAAATTGAAGAAAATATCTCTTTTACTATCTGTCAAGCCTATGAATCCAAAAAACATATAGTTGGAGAGATTATTTATAAATATAGAGAAAAAAAGGAGCAAAAAGGTCAAAAAGTAGATCACTCAAATAAAAACTTTATGCATACAGTAAAAGATGGTGATATAATCGTTGAAGTTTTTAAACCTAAAATAGGAAGAGTTGGTAGAGATTGTCGTGGTAAGTTAATTTTGGTAAAAGAGATTGAGCTTTCACAAGAACAACTTAGTGTGAAAGTCACTGATGATATTGAGATTAAAGAGCAAGATGACAGAGTATTTTATATCGCAAAAAGAAGTGGATTTATAAATGAGCCAAATGAAAATGAGTTTGAAATTAGAGATGAATTAGTCGTAGATGAGGTGAGTTTTAAAACAACTGGCTCTATTGAGGCTGGAGATGATAAAGATATAAAGATTAATATTGAAGGCAAAGATGAAATGTCTGATGCAATAGGAGCTGGCGTACATATTGAAACCTCAGAGATTAGAGCACAGGGAAATGTTGGTAATGGAGCTGTAGTAAAGGCAAAAGTGATAGAGATTGGTGGGCAGACGCATCAAAGCTCAAAGCTCTATGGTGATGATATATCTATCAATTTACATAAGGGGTATGCTGAGGGTGAATCTGTGAGTGTTGATTTGCTTGATGGGGGAAAGATTGTAGCGGATATTGTACATGTTAAAAAAGCTTCTGGTGGAGAGATTGAAGCTAAAGAGGTTTATATCCAGAGTGTTTTATCAAATGTATTAGTTCAAGCTTCTCACCATATAGAGTTAGATAAAGTGGAGGGAGAGGGCAATAAGTTTATTATTGATGCAAGAGCGCAAAGAGGTTTTAAGGATAAAGTTGAAGCAATTGAAACAAAGATATTAGACGTTAAAAAAAATAGAGAACAAATTACAAAAAAAATAAGACAATATAAAGCTAAAATAAATAATGAAAAAGAGACTACAATTAAACTTTTTGAACATATTAAATCTCTAAAAGCATCAGGTGTTAAACCACCTGCATCGTTAATTGTAAAAATGAAAGAGAATCAAAACAGGATAAAAGAGCATAATTTATTGTTAAAAGAGTTTAAAGATGCTAAAATGGAGGGAGAGACTCTTCATCAGGATTTGAAAAATCTTCAATCTTCCGTGATGGAAGCTAAAGTGATTAATAACTCTCTATGGAGGGAATTTAATGAAGTAATTTTTAAAGTGATTGAGCCTCCGATTATGGCTTCACACCTCCTAAAAGATGGAGAAGTCACTCGTGAAATTATGTTAAAAGCTGTAGAAGATGGGGAGTTTATACTAGACAGAAGAGGATAAAGTTTAATATATGATTGTAGCAATAGAAGGAGAGGTTGTTAAAAAAGAGCCAACTTTTTTACACTTAAAACTCTCAAATGGCATAACAAATCTCGTGCATATTTCAATAAATAGTAGTGCTAAAATAGATACAGAGCTTATCTCATTGTATATAACTCAAATTATAAAAGAAGATAGCCACTCTCTTTATGGATTTATTGAAAATACAGAGAAGTTAATGTTTGATAGAGTTATCAAAATAAATGGTGTAGGACCTAGTACGGCACTTGCAATTTGCTCTTCTTTTACTCCTGAGGCTTTTTCAAAAGCTTGTTTGGGAGGAGATGTAAATGCTATAAAAGCAGTTCCTGGAATCGGTCCTAAAAGTGCAAAGAGAATTTTGGTAGAATTAAGTGATTTTAACTTAAGTATTGATGAGTTAGATAGTAAAAGTGGAGCAAAACACGATGCTCTTTTAGCACTTCTTAGTTTAGGTTTTAAAAAAGAGAAAATCAACAAAGTGCTTACTGCCTGTAAATTAGAAACAACCGAAGATTTAATCAAAGAAGCATTAAAAAAACTTACATAAGATATAATATTACAAGAAATCTAATAAAAGGAAAATATTTGAAGATAGCTATTGTTTTTGGCGCACTAAGTTATGAGCATGAGATTAGTATTGTGAGTGCGATTGCTATGAAGGATATACTTAAGAGTGAAATTATTTATATATTTTGTGATAAAGATAGGGAGTTTTATCTCATACCTCTAAAAGAGATCAAATCAAAACTATTTAGCTCAGGAGATTATAAAAAATCTATAAAGTTAACTCTTCAAAATGGTGGTTTTTATCAAAAAACTCTTCTTGGACAGAAGAGAGTTGAGTTTGATTTTGTCTTAAACCTCTCTCATGGTGGAGATGGAGAAGATGGTAAATTTGCTTCGTTGTTTGAATTTTTTGGTATACCATTTATAGGTCCTAGAGTTGATGCTAGTGTGATAAGTTTTAATAAACTGTTTACAAAACTCTATGCAAAATCTTTAGGTATTGAGAGTGTGGATTATGAGGTGCTAAAAAGAGGTGCTTATAAGATAAGTTTGGATTATCCTGTGATCATCAAACCTCTATGTCTTGGAAGTTCTATCGGTGTTAGTATAGTTAATGAAGCCAGTGAGTTAGAGTATGCGCTTGATGTGGCGTATGAGTTTGATGATGAGGTATTGGTTGAGCCATTTATAAAAGGAGTTAAAGAGTATAATTTAGCAGGAGTTAAAGCAGATGAGTTTATCTTCTCTATTGTAGAGGAGCCACAAAAAGAGCTTTTTTTAGATTTTGATAAAAAATATCTTGATTTTTCAAGAACTTCTAGAGTGCAAAAAGCTGATATAGATCCTTATTTGGAAGAAAATCTTAAACTTACTTTTAAAAAGATTTATGGAACACTTTTTGAGGGTGCACTTATCCGTTGTGATTTTTTTATAATAGATGGAAAAGTGATACTAAATGAGATAAATCCAATCCCTGGAAGTTTAGCAAATTATCTTTTTGAAGATTTTGAAAAAATGGTAGAAAAACTCTCAAACTACTTACCAAAAAGTAAAAAAATACCAATTGACTATCAATACATACACTCAATTCAAAAAGCAAAAGGAAAATAGCTAAAACTTTCTCTTTTTTTGTCGATACTAATAGATAATAAATCTATTTGTTGGAGGTGTCGATATGAAAATACTTGTCGTGAAAAAAGATGCGCAAGCAGGATTGGCTTTAGAAAATCAGATGACGTCACTCGGACATGAGGTATATAGAGCTACCAATGCAGAAGATGGTTATCAAAAGTATCTACAAAATTCTCTCCAGCTTTTAATATCTGATGTAAATTTAGATACGCTTAATGGTTTAGAATTAGCAAAAAGAGTTAGAGAGTATGATGAGTTGATAGAGATTGTACTTTTAGTAGAGGAAAATGAACCCGAATATCTATTTGCTGGTGTTGAGTATGATATAAAGTTTTTTTTAGAGCCATTAAAAGTAATGTGTATAGATAAAATATTGCAGTCAATCAATTTAAAGTTACAAAACAGAGCAAAAGCTTTTAGAGATGCTAAGTTATTAGAAGAGTATAAAAAGGTAGTTGATGCGTCTTCTATTGTCTCAAAAACGGATAAAAAAGGGGTTATTACATTTGTAAATGATGAGTTTTGTAAGATATCAGGTTATAAAAAAGAGGAACTTATAGGAAAACAACACAATATTGTTAGACATCCAAACATGCCAGCATCTGCGTTTAAAGAGTTATGGGAAACTATAAAGTCAAAAAATGTATGGAGAGGTGTGGTAGAGAATCTCAAAAAAGATGGAGGTTCATACTTTGTAAAAGCTACAATTGTACCCATACTTGATGAGTCAAATGATATAGTAGAGTTTATTGGACTTCGTGAAGATATAACCGATTTGATAGAAAAAGAGAAAGAGATTGAAAGATTGGGCGTAGAAAATCTAAAATCTGCTACTGATAAAGCATTTTCCATAAAAATTTCAGAACTTTTAAAATCTATCCCAACACCGCTGATAGCAGTAGATAAAGATGACCATATATTGCAATATAATGATGAATTTCATAATCTATTTAGTATAGATACGGCAAATGACTTTTTAACAAATCTTGCAGATAATAGGGCAAATATTAGTGATATTATCGATTTTGAAGAAGATGAAGATGAGTTATTTGACTGGAAAGAAGAGGTTATGGCATTTGGAGAGGATTATGAGGTTTCATTTAAGCATGAGAGTAGTGGAAGAAAATTCTCTTTGAGAGTAAAAGAGGATAAAGAGAATAATTTTATCGTGGCATTTGCGTAGGAGAACTTATGATATATACAAAAAAACTTTTACACTTTAACAGTGCCCCCATATATATAAGAGATAGTAGTAGCAATATAGATATGATTGACAATACTTTTATCCATTATCATTTTGATAAACAGACATATTTAGCTAAAAAGAAAACAGTTATTCAAAAAGATACAAAAGGACATGAACATGCAAGAGTATTTGATATATCAAATGACAATCTACATGTTTATCCCAAAAAAGCTACAAAATCACTAATTTTTATAAAAAATGATAATGGACTAAAGATAGACTCAAATCTAAAACTAGCTGAAGCCGCTGCAATCGTAAAATTTTCAAATAGTTCAAAACTGCTTGTTATTGGTAGTGACAATGGCGATATTTGGTTATATGATGTCTCTTTAAAAAAAATTATTTATACGCTAAACCCAAGAGCCGATGAGATATCCTCAATTGTCTTTACAAAAGATGATAAATTAGTAGCTATTGGTGCATATGATAAAAAAATTGAAGTTTACAATACGAAAAATTGGCAATTAGTTTGCGCATTTGATGTTGATGGCGTGATTGAGGATATGGTTTTTTCAAATGACAATTTTACTCTTTATGCTGTACATAGAGATGGTAATATCATAGCATTTGATATAGAAAATAAGAGAACAATTTATGATAAAAACTTAGGACAAAGTTGGTTAAGTGTTATACAAACATACAAATCTGATAATTATGCGATAGTTGGAGCAAGAGACAATAGTCTTTTAATTGTCAATTTAAAAACAGGTAAAATTGTTAAAAGTATATCACTGCAAAACCAAGGATTGAACTCTGCATATTTTAGTAAAGAGTCATTTTTGATGGCATTTGCTGATGGTAGCATGTTAGTGTGTGATATGCAAAAACATAAAGATGAGGCTCTAGTTGCTATAAAAGTACAAGATTATAAAAAGGCAAAAAAACTAATTGATTTAAATACTCTTCTCTATTTAGACGATACGATACAAGAGCTTCATAAGGGTGGAAAAAATGTATTACAAAAGATTGTAACTCTCATTGAATTGTCAAAAGTAGATGAAGCTATAAGTGAGGCTGAACCATTTTTAGATTGTGAAGATTTTAATGAAAAGTTTAATGCGTACATGTCACAAAAATCTGAAATAGCAGAGTTTATAAGTGCTATAGAGTCGAAGAACTTTGTAACTGCATATAAATTAGCTGAAGAGTATGAGTATATAAAAGAGTTAAAAAAATATCAAGAACTTGAAGAGTTTTGGTATCAATGTTTTACTGAAGCAAAAAATATGATAGCAAAAAATCCAAACGATAGTGCCGCTAAAATTAGAGCAAAAGGTAAGTTACAAAGTTTTTTAAATGTCTCTTCAAAACAGGAATCGATAAAAAACTTGTTAGAAAATTCAATGCTATTTTTTAAAGCAGATACACTTGTCAAAGAGAAAAAGTTTATTCAATTTTTTCAACTTTGTAAAGAGAATAAATTTTTAGAAGATACTAAAATTTACAATAAAGTTATATCAATTTCCCAACTTCTTATGTCCAATGTTAGTAAAGCAGTTGTACAAAAAGATTATAAAAATGCAATTTTAACAGCAAGAAGATTACTCAGTTTTACTCCTGTAAAAGATGAGGCTACTAAACACATTAAAGAGATAAGTGTCATTGAAAAATTCAATACTGCAACAAAAGAGAAAGATCTTGAAATGATCTTTAAACTTGTAAAAGAGAATAAATTTTTAGAAAATTTATTGGAGTATCGAAGAGTTATGAAGAATTTTGAGAAAATAAATCAAGATGCTAAAGAGTGTGCAGTGTCTGGAGATGTTGAGCAGACATTTAGCATAATTGATGAATATTTGAGTATCGATTATCTAAAAGATGATCTTGCTTTTACTATAAAGTTAGCATATTTAAACTCAATACCAGAGGTTTTGCAAAATACAACAATAGATTGGAAAAAGACTTTTATAAATTATATTGAACTCTATGGAAAAGATCAAGAGTTAAAAAATATTGCAATAGAAAATGATGTATTAAATATATATGAATCAATATCTCATTATGATAATTGTGTAGGATATAAAAGTAAAGCTTTTAAAGAAGAGATTGTGGCGTTAGCT
>CAYUSV010000083.1:0-8299 GCA_964447385.1 uncultured Campylobacterales bacterium
ATCGCACTGTTTGATAATCGCTGTTATGATGAATTTGGTCTGGGATGGTTATACTTACATGGGGATTTAGTGGATGTGCTGGAAAAGTGAGCAACATGAGTACTGCTACACAAGGAAAAGAGATACAAGCACCTCAAAAGGGAAAATCTAAAATAGTTTTTATGCGTCCTAGCACTATGGCTTTTGCTATACAGTCGAGTATATTTGATATAAAAGGTGAAAAACCGTCAATAGTCGGCATAGTTGCTGCAAAGAAAAAAGTTAGCTATGATTTAGAGCCTGGTGAACATCTTTTTATGGTGGTTGGAGAAAGTGCAGATTTTATGTCAGCTAAATTAGAGGCAGATAAAACTTATTATGCATTAATAACTCCTAGAATGGGGCTATTAAAAGCAAGATTTTCTCTAAAACCTATTCATGAGAGTGAATTAAATTCAAAAAAACTTAACTCTTGGCTAAAAGATTGTCAACTTGTCGAAGTATCTAAAGATACTGAGAATTGGGTAGAGAACAATAAAAATAGCATCCAGTCAAAATATAATAAATATTATAAAGATTGGATCAACAAAGAAGATTCAAAAAAACCTATGTTACATCCACAAGATGGAAGATAAGACAATAATAGATACTACACAAACCCACAAATGGGTTTGTGTTTAACTCTTTCCCTTATGGTAAAATCTTACCTAAGATTAGATTTGCAACCTCTTCTTGTGCTACTTGTTTTAGGTGCATATAGTACCCCAATGAATACTCACCACCCTCTATCATATCACCATCTCTATAGCTAGACGCATCAAATGATGTCTCTTGCACTAGATTGACAAGTGGCAATCCTTTTTCTGAGGCTAAATCCTCATAAGCTTTTTTATATATTAAAGTTTTTGCATCAGCTTGGGTTGTGCCTATAACTGCATATGGCATAGTTAACATGATCGAAGTATTTGGTTTGGCTTCTAAAATTTTGTCAATACCGTGAGCTAAATATGATTTTAACCCTTCAGATGTCAAATTGACGTCAAAGTGAACATCATTTAATCCCAAAGATATATCTAAAATAGTACTATTTCCATCACCTGCAATTCTCTGTAGTGTATTTTGCCATGTTGGTTCATCAACAGAGAGGTTGTTATCTTCGTTACTCCATCCTTTTGCGTGTAGTCCAACTTCTGAGTATGAGGTAGCAGTTATATTTTTAGTTGCTAACACTTCTTGTTGTTTTAAAAACAGATACTGTGTGTCATAAACATTATCATACCCTACTCTTATACTATCTCCAATTACGATATATTTAATATCATTTAAAGTACCATCAATCGCTTTTTGAGTTAGTACTTTTATCTCATCAAAACTTCCAGTTAAATTGGAATCAGGTGTTGGTTCTACTACAGTTGTTGAAGATTTCAACATAATATTGTCGATATAAACATCTTTACCTTTATCCCAATTCAAAACTAATGCATACTTTACACTCACAATCTCATCATTTGCAAATGCATTTACTTGATGTAAATCTGCCACGAGATCTCTTTGTTGGTTTTGCCATGTACCATCTGCTGTATCTTGGAGAGTTATGTATGAGTATTTACCCCAACCTGCATCCACACCTGCACTATTTTTCCATAACCCATCATTTGCATCCCAACTATTTGACCCACCTGCTGGTGCAGTGTTTGAATATACTACATAAACTTCACCATTGTTTTGAGTTTGGACTAAAAACATCACCTCATATCTAGCATCTGTTTTAAGATCCCATGATGCTATAAACTCTGTAGTATTATCCCAATCTCTATGAGAGCTATCTTTGTAAAGTATATATCTAGCGCTTTTATCTGTAGCTGATATCTTGATAACACCATTAGACTCTGATATAGTACCTATATGAGATGCACTACTCTCTGAAGCACTCCAATTAGCAAGTTCATCTCCATAAGTTGTCTGTGTTGTAGCTACCACAGGAGTTACATCATTTACAGTGATATTGACAGTAGCAAGTTGTGAATGGTCACTCCCATCATATGCTTTAAATGTAAAACTATCAGTACCGATATAATCTTTGTTTGGCATATAAGTGACAACATCTCCTTCAACTTCTAAAAGTCCATTTGATGGATCATTTACAATTATAAAAGTCAAATTATCATCATCACTATCACTCGCTACTAGTGTAATAGCTTTAAAATAGTTCTCATCTACGATTATATTTTGATCACTCGCTACGGGTGGTGTATTTGGCTCTGCAACATCTGTTATAGTGATAGTCACTGTTGCTTCTTGTGAGTTGTCAATACCGTCATTTACCATAAATGTAAAACTATCTACCCCTGCATAATTTGCATCTGGTGTATAGATTAAATTTGGTGCAGTACCACTTAATGTTCCATATGCCGGCTGTGTTTCTAGACTAAAACTTAGAGTAGTATTGGCATCTACATCAGTTCCTGTTAACACAATTTCTAAATATGTATCTTCATTCATTGTTAAATTTTGATCACTCGCTGCTGGTGGCGTATTTGGCTCTGCAACATCCACTACTATAATACTTACAGTTGCTTCTTGTGAATCATCAGTTCCATCATTTACCATAAATGTAAAACTATCTACCCCTGCATAATTTGCATCTGGTGTATAGATTAAATTTGGTGCAGTACCACTTAATGTTCCATATGCCGGCTGTGTTTCTAGACTAAAACTTAGAGTAGTATTGGTATCTACATCGCTTCCTGTTAATATGATTGATAAATTTACATCTTCGTTTGTTGTCAAATTTTGATCAATTGCCACGGGTGGTGTGTTTAGCCCAACTGCATCTGGTTGGTTAAAAAGTAGTATATCATCAAACCTACCATTGCCTCTCACCATAAAAGCATTTACTGAAGTTATAGTATTATTTGGTTCAAACTCTTTTAAATCAGCCTCTAAATCTCTTGTAAATGTCTGCCACTCTCCATTTGCTGAATCCGCACCTAAACCGTGGTGAATATATCTACCTCTTTTACCTTTGTCTGTATCACTTTTTGTATAATACAGATATCTATAACCATCTGTTGTTTGTACTCTTAGATATACAACATATTTTTGTGAAGTATTCATACTCCAACTAACATTAAGTTGCTCACTATTTTCCCAAGCACCAACTCTATTAAAACGATTTCCTAACTTAAATCCATTTCGTGTACCACTACCTGAAACTTCGATGACACGACTCATCTTGTCAGCATCATATATATTTTTTATAGTCGCACCTGATGGATTCTTATCATAAATACTCCACCCTGCACTATCACCATTTTGAGCATCTTCATAAAGTGTATAATCATTATATTCTATGGTCTCTTGGTTTTGTACATCATCAAACAATTCTATATTATCAACTTTTCCACTGCCTCTTACTAAAAAAGCATTAATTGATACTAACTCGTTGTTTGGTTCAAACTCTTTTAAATCAGCCTCTAAATCTCTTGTAAATGTCTGCCACTCTCCATTTGCCGAATCTGCACCTAAACCGTGATGAATATATCTATCTCTTTTACCCTTATCCATATTACTTTTTGTATAGTATAAAAACCTATAGCCATCAGTTGTCTCTACCCTAATATAGATAACATATCTTTGGCTAAAATTCATACTCCATCTGATAGTAAACTCATTTTGGTTATTCCAATCACCTGCTCTACCGGAATAATCTCCCAATTTATATCCATTTTTGATACCATCACCTGTAAATTGGATGACTTTACTATCCCAAACAGAATCATCTACATTGTTTATAGTGGCACCTGATGGATTTTGATCGTATACAACCCAACTATTGGTTGTACCACTTTGTGCATCTGCATAGACAGTCGCATTTAGCATTGAACCAAATAACATTGTAAAAAAAACTGTCAACATTAATATATATTTTTTCATTTTTTTAATCCTTTAAATAAGTTTTATTTTTACTCTTGATCCAATAATTCTTCTTGCTCTTGGTTCTCTTGTGTATTGTTATCATCTTGTGTATCTACGGATGGTTGGTTATTATCTTCTAACATACTCTCTTGTTCATCTTCAAGAGATGAATCGATATTTTGTGAATCATCTGGTTTCGTAGTATTTTCTTCTTGCTTCCCATCATCAACTTCTTGATTGTCAACACTATCGCCAGTGGTAATAGGTGTTTGTGGTTGAACTACTTCTGCTGTATTTCCACAACCTGTAAAAAAAAGCTGCGATAAAAGTAGCAGCATAGCAATATTAATATACTTCATAATATACCTCCTAAAATAAAATTATTTTATCAAGTATAACAAAATTTTTACAAATTAAAACTTTAGGTTTGATTATTTTTAACTAAAATTATGAAGCTAATAGATCCCTCAAACTATCCTGAGGTTTTTTGCCACCTATCATGTGGTATACTTCCACGGCGATTGGCACATATATATCATGTTTTTGAACAATATTATAGACTGCTTGTGATGTATAAACTCCCTCTGCAACTTCTCCAAGTTCATCTAAAATCAAATCAAGAGATTTTCCCTCGGCAAGTCCTAAACCTACCCTATAATTTCTTGAAAGCGTACTTGAAGCCGTCAAAAAGAGATCTCCTGAACCACTTAGTCCTAAAAATGTACTCTTTTTTGCTCCAAACTCTCCTCCAAATCTACTCATCTCAACAAGCCCTCTTGATATAAGCGAAGCTCTTGCATTGTTGCCAAGCTTCAAACCATCACAAATTCCACTAGCAATTGCAATGATATTTTTATATGCGCCACATACTTCAGCCCCTATAACATCTTTGGAAGTGTAAGTTTTTATAAAAGAGGGGAAGAGTTTTGAAAATTTTTTGGATAATTTTTTATTTATAGAGCTTATCACTATCGCTGTGGGTAGAGATTTCATCACTTCAGAGGCAAATGAGGGTCCAGAGACAAAAGCTAGATTTTCCTCTGGAACAAACTCTTTAAAAACTTCATTTAAAAATTTACCACTACTTATCTCTATGCCTTTTGAAGCAACTAAAATTTTTTGATTTTTAAAGACAAAATTATTTTCTAACCAATCCCTAGCATTTTGTGCAGAAATAGCAAAAACTAAATACTCAAATTCCATAATCTCTTCTTGGGTTACAAAGTTTTTAATCTCTCTTTTGGTTCGTGAAGAGATATAAGAATCCCCCTTTTGCGAGATAGCAAAATGAAGTGCTTGACCCCATTTACCAGCGCCTATAACTCCTACTTTCATGACAACTCCTGCTTTGTTATACACATCCCATTAGTATAATTAGTGGGATGTGTATAATTCTTTAATCTCTTTTTCATTTCCCATAACGACGATTATATCATCTTCTTTGATATGATACCTTGATCTTTTAGTATCAAAAAAAAACTTTTTATTGTTTTGTACTCCTATAATCAAGAGATTTAAATGAGTTTTAAGATCTATTTTATTTAGTGCTACTCCTATCATAGATGAGCCTTTTTTTATCTTAATTTCACCAAATTTGATCTTAGTAGATGAGAATAAGATTCTATCCAAAATTGAAAATAGTGTCGGTTTTCTCAAAAAACGAAAAAGTCTCTGCGCTCCAATTTCATAAGGATTTATAACGCTATTAGCCCCAGCTAACATCATCTTTTTTTCACTATCTTTTGATGAGGCTAATGCAATAATTCTAAGTTTTTTATCCAAAGCTCTAGCTGATAGAATTACAAAAAGGTTACTATTTGTGTCTTCACTGATACAAAAGAGTGTTTGAACATCTTTTGTTATACCTGCTTTTATGAGGTTTTCATCCTCCAAAAGATTTGTCTCATAAGCATCATAACCATCAGCCAACGCTTTTTCTACACTCTGTTTATCTTGTTCTAAAATCAAAAAACTATACCCTTTTTGCAAAAGAACAGTAGCAATCTGCTGGGCTAATTTTGAGTAACCATATATAATCATCTTATACACAAAACACCCTTTACCAAATCAGTTCTAAAATAGGAGATATCATCACTATGACCAATAACAATCAAAATATCTAAATTTTCAACTACAAGCTCATCAATTTGTGGATTAAAAACAAACTGTTTTATATCACCTTTTTTTACTATACCCAAAAGCTTAATCCCATGTGAGGTAAATAATTTTCTCTTAATCCTCATAGAAGCTGTTTTTTCATCTAAAAATATCTCTATCTCATCAGCTATAGGATCAACTCTCTCTTGCAAAATCGTATCCATTGCACTATATGCAACAGGTTGTTCAAGATATTCAACAGCTGCTTTAGCTGCTGTCTCATATGGGAAAAGTACTCTTTTAGCACCAGCAATCATAAACTTTTTTCTACTTTGTGCAAAATTTGCTCTAGCTATAATCTCTAAATTTGGGTTTATTGCCTTTGCTGATAAAATAATCGAAAGATTAAGTGCATCATCGTTTGTAATTGCTAAGATATATTTTGCATTTTGCCCAATATTTAGAGACTCTAACACATCAAAATCAGAAGCATCTGCGCGAAGTGCTAAATAGTTTTTTTCATTGGCTTTGAATATAACATCTGGATTAATATCAATCACAACAAAATTTTCACCAGCAAGATGAAGCTCTTGGGCAAAAACTCTACCCATCTTTCCATAGCCACATATCAGTACAAAATCTTTCATTTTTGAAGCACTAGAGAGTATGTTATTCTCTTTGATTTGTTCCAATTTTTCAGTCATTGCTGTTGTAACTATTGATGTAGTAAAAGCTAAAATTCCAAGACCACTGATGATAAGCAAAATCGTAGCAAATCGCCCCTCATGTGTTACAGGAGATATATCTCCATATCCTACTGTGGTTATAGTGACAACAGCCCAGTATATAGCATCATAAAATGAGTTTATATTCTCATTTTCACCTGTTCCCTCAAAGATATAGATAACAGTAGAGGCGAAAAATACTAAAAATGAGAACAAAATAGCCAAAGTTAAAAACTCAAACTTCTTTTCGACAAAAACCTTCATCAAAAAATTCATATCTTGCGTATATCTAAATATTTTAAAAAGTCTAAAAAGTAAAAAAAATCGTAAAAATCGAAGTGGTCTATACGATGGTAAAATTGCTAAAAGATCGATTATAGACATGGGTGAAAAAACGAACTTAAGCTTTTTTATAGCCATCTCTTTTAAAAGTGTCGATGCTTTGAGATTGGAGTTTGTTATCTCCGCTCTCTCATAACGCTCTATAACCATCTGATGCAAATTACTACTAACCCAAAACCTACCAAGCCACTCAACTATAAAAATAATAATTGCAATAACTTCTATCGCATAGATATAAATGGGAAGATCGTGTTTTATCTCAAAAATCAATATAAGGATCGTAACTAAAACAAGTATAATCATAAAGAGGTCAAAGCGTCTCTTTTTTTCAGAGTTTGGGTCTTCTAATATCTCTTTTGTTTTGCTCTTAAACTCTTTATACTTTTTTGAAGAAGCTAAAGAGTAAGAGAAAGAGACTAAAGACTCTTTAATGCCCATAACATCTTAAGCATCTAGCTTCTGTTTTAGTAGTTGATTTACCTTTGCAGGGTTTGCACTTCCACGACTGGCTTTCATAACTTGTCCAACAAAAAAACCAAAAAGTTTATCTTTTCCATTTTTGTATTGTGCTACTTTATCTTCATTTGCAGTAAGAATCTCATCTATAATTGTTAAGATAGCGCCATCATCAGAGACTTGTTTAAGCCCTAATTTTTCAATAACTTCATCGACTTCACCCTCTTTTTTCATAAGATAATCAAGAACCTCTTTAGCAGCCTTACCACTGATAGTACCATCTTCAATACGCTTTACAATCGTCGCTAATTTTACAGCGCTAACAGCACAGTTATCAATACCAACACCGCCTTCAAGTCGCCCTTGAAGTTCGACTGTTAACCAAGTGACACTCACCTTTGCACCAGCACCCTCTTTTATCATCTGTTCAAAAAAGTTCGCCATCTCTAGGGTTGAAGTGATGACAGTTGCATCATACTCTTTTATGCCAAACTCTTTTATAAGTCTAGCTTTCTTCTCATCTGGAAGTTCAGGTATTTTTTTGCCCTCTTCTATCATCTCATCTGTTAAGATAACAGGCAAAAGATCAGGATCTGGAAAGTAGCGATACTCAGCACTATCCTCTTTGCCTCTCATACTTTTTGTTTCACCTGTTGCTGTATTAAAAAGTCTAGTCTCTTGATATACTTCTTCTTCATACAAACCATCTTCCCAAGCTTCGCATTGGCGAGTATACTCATATGCAATTGCTTTTTGGATAAATTTAAATGAATTCATGTTTT
>CAYUSV010000084.1:0-8260 GCA_964447385.1 uncultured Campylobacterales bacterium
TTTGCTCTAAAACTTTTTTAGCATTTTCATTTACTCTGCCAGTTGGCTTAACTCCGCAACTATAAGCTTTTACACCGTCTAACAAGTGATTTATCAAAGCTTCACCAATGATAGATCTGCAACTATTTCCTGTACACATAACAAGTACTTTTTTATCCATCTTTTTTACAACCTCTGTTCATTTTTGGTATATCTAATGTCAAATAGCTAATCTCTTTTAAGATACTCTGTCTAAACTTATCAAGAGGAGTTCGTATACTATAATAAGCCCATCGTCCCTCTCTGCTTACTTTTAAAAATCCTGCCTCTTTTAATATCTTTAGATGTCTAGAGATCCGAGATTGGATCATCTTGAATGAACTCTCTATATCACAAACGCAGACTTCACCATTTTTATCTATAAATCTAAGTATTTTTACTCTTGTCTCATCATTTATTGAGCCAATGGTTTTTAAAAATATCTCCATGATTTTTAACCTTTTATACTAAGTAATTTGATAATCATATCAGAAATATATTTATATATCAAGATATATTGATATATAAATAGTTTTTTTTCTATTTTATATCTTGCTTAAATTATAAAAATTAAATATATGCAATAATCAACTTTAATTAATTATCATTATAATGACATAAATAGTCATAGAGTAGAAAATTTTTTTACTATTAGAAGTTTTAAGGAATATAAAGTTTAATGAATAGTCTAAAAATAGCCGTTTTGGCTCTATTTTTTTTATGTGCAACTCTTGTGGCTCAAGAGTTTCCAGTTTGTAAAGATTACTTCTTTATTAAAGAGGGGCAGACAAAAGAGAAACAGACTTTTTTGGAAAAAATTCTTCATAAAAATCCTAATAATATTGAGTGTATGCTCAAACTATCATCAGTATATCTTAGAACAAATAGAGTCTCAGATGGGTTTGATTTGATTCGTAGAGCTTATACTTTGAACCCAAAGTTTGTAGAAAAACAGAATATTTCAAAAATTTTAGACCTAGCACTTAGACTTAGCCGACTCAAAGAGATAGCTACAAAAGATAGCAATTATGAGCTTTGGAATGAGCTTGGCGATACTTACTTTGAGATTGGTATTTTTGATGAGGCTTTAAATGCTTATAGTAAAAGCCTTGAGTTAAACCAAAAGCAGACAAAAATAGCAATTCTTTTAGCACTTTGTGAGGGTAATTTAGACCAAGCGTTTAAATCCGCTGATAGATTGAAAAAAATTGTGCAAAATGAGCCATATAATTTTTATGCAAATTACTATCTTGGAAAAGTTTTAAAAAATGCACTGGACAATAAAAAAGAGGGACAAAAATATCTTTTGATGGCGGGTTATCTGATAAACTACACAAGATTAGAGTTTGACAATGAACAAGAAGCTGTTTTCTTGAAAAATGATTTAGAGTTTGAGATTGGTGAAAAATAGAGCTATATTTTTAGACAGAGATGGTGTTATCAATGTTGATAAGGGTTATGTCTGTAAAATTGATGATTTTGAGTTTACTGAGGGGGTTTTTGAAGCTTTAAGAGAGTTTCAAAAACGGGGTTTTTTATTGATTGTGGTTACAAACCAATCTGGCATAGGAAGAGGTCTTTATAGTAGTGAAGATTTCAAGACTCTCACTGCTTGGAAATTAGATGAGCTTAAAAAACGAGATATTTTTATAGATGAAATTTATCATTGTCACCATGACCCAGATAGTGGATGTGAGTGTAGAAAACCAGCTCCTGGTATGCTCTTAAAAGCAAAAGAGAAATTTAATATTGATATGCAAAACTCATGGATGATTGGTGATAAAAAAAGCGATATTGACGCGGCTTACAATGCTGGAGTAAAAAATACAATTCTTATATCAAAAGATTGTAGCTCAAAATTGGGTGCGCTTTACTGTGTTAACTCTATTTTGGATACAATAAAAATTATTAATTAAAAAGAAATAGACATGTTAGAGATGATTCAAAAAGAGATACAAGCGCAAAAAGACATTTTAGATGAGACCTTAACCCAGCTTGGAAATTATATATATACAGCTTGCATGATATCGATGGATACTTTAGCCAATGAAAAAAAGATTTTGATTTTTGGAGATGGCGATAGTGCTTTGGAAGCTAAGCGACTTGCTTCAAATATTGTTGGTTGTTATAGCACTGGTAGGGGTGCTCTTGGTGCCATCTCATTGGTGGAGAGTATAAATGGTGTAAAAGATGAAGATGTTTTTAAAAGACAGGTAGAAGCATTGGCAAATGAGGGTGATCTTTTGATCGCATTTTATGTTGATGGTGAGTCTACAAATGTGACAAAAGCTTTAAAATATGGTAAATCAATAGGATGTCGAAGTATCGGTTTTAGTGGAAATGAGGAGATACAAATGAGTGAGTATTGTGATATTTTAGTAGCCATCCCATCATCAAAGAGATCTGAAATTGTGGCGACACACACTACCCTAGGACATATCATCGCACAATCGATTGACAATGCAAAGATATGAAGCTTCTATTTTTCTCTGTTACAAAACACCAATATCGATACTTTAAACTTCTAAAAGAGAATCTTCCATGTGAGAGTAGACATATCTTTTTTCCGACTTGGCGCATCTGTTTAAAAGGTTTTTATGTGGTAAAAAAAGTAGATTTTACCCCAATTTTTTCTCTAAAACACAAAGAGTTAGATGCCAAATACAAAAACAGATTGCACAAAGCACTCTATAAAATTTTATTAAAACTACAAGCCCCATGGGTTGTTGTATCAGTTTATGGCGAAATTGTAAAATCAAATCCAGATATCGTATGTCTGTGGAATGGAAAAAAGTTTCACCAAGCAATCGTAGTAGAAGTTGCAAAAATCGTTGGGAAAAAAGTACTTTTTTTTGAAAACGGTCTTTTGCCAAATAGTACAACTATGGATTTTAAAGGTGTCAATGCCTCTAACTCTGTTCCAAGAGAGGTCGGTTTTTTTAGAGAGCTTCACTTTGATAAGAGTAAAAAGTTAGAGACAACTCTGCAAGTTAGAAACTCAAAAAAACAGAAGCGCTCATTTGGTACAATTCTCCCAAAACGCTATATCTTTGTGCCGTTTCAAGTAGCATATGATACACAAATCATCCAACACTCGCCACAGATAAAAGATATGAGAGCACTATTTGATATGATTGAATTGATATCAAAAGATGTAGATATAAGTTTTGTTTTTAAAGAACACCCTTCAGATCGTGTGAGTGATTATAGCGACCTACATAAAAAAACAAATCAAAAACTTCTCTTTTGTAGTGAAAATACACAACAGTTGATAGAAAATGCAGAGGCAGTTTTGACTATAAACTCCACGGTGGCGATCGAGGGGCTTTTGTTTCATAAAAGAGTTATAGTATTGGGTGAAGCATTTTTTGCAATTGATGGGATAGTTAAAATTGCTAAAAATAGAGTCCAATTGGCTAAAATTATTAAAAATTTATCTTCATGGTCTGTTGATGAAGCACTTGTTGATAACTTTTTAAAGTATTTGAAATTTTCCTATCTTTTACCAACAAGTTGGAAAAATCCTGATGAGAGACACTATAAAGAGATAGCAAAAAGGTTAAGTTGTGTTTGATTTCTTTTGGCATAAATTTGATAAAGACAATTTCAAAGTTATCATGACAATTTTAGTAAAAAACGAAGATGATATCATAGAGGCAAATATACGAACACATGCATCTCTTGGGGTTGATGCATTTGTAGTGATGGATAACGATTCAATCGATGGTACGTTAGATATCTTACAAAAACTTCAAACAGAGTTTGAGATAAAAATCATAAAAGAGCAGGGCGTCTATAACCAATCAAAATGGATGAAGAGATTGGCATATGAGGCTAAAAAATTAGGAGCTGATTGGGTTATAAATAACGATGCAGATGAGTTTTGGATACCAAAAGAGAACAAAAGCATAAAAGAGTCCCTAAATTTCAAAGGTTCTGTTTTGACAGTGGATAGGTATAACATGATACTTGATCCAAACTGTAGAGATGGTGACTTTTTCTCTTCCTTACATCGTGTGCAAAATCCTATATTTTACACCAAAGAGCGTCAGATAAATGTAGAAAATATCTCAATGGTACTTACAAAAATTGGTCCTAAAACGATTGTAAATCCAAACGGTTTGATTGAGATTCGAGGTGGCAATCACAAAGCTTGGCATATCGCAAACAGTTATGAGTATCTCTTTAAAAAATATGACCAAATCAAAAAATTCTCAGATATAAGTGTCTATCACTATCCATTTAGAAGTTATGAACAGTTTGAAAAAAATATAAAAAATCGTAAAATACTTCTACAGTCAAAACAACATGTAAAAATGGGACCACATTATAGAAGATGGGTAAGATTGTATGATGAAAATCTTTTGGAAAATGAGTATAATAGGCTACTTTTTGAAGATTTAGAGATAGGTGTGCTTAAAAAATTGAGTGTTATAGTAAGGGATGAATATCCAAAAAGTAAGATAATATATAAAAAATAGGGAGTAATATGTTTAACAATAAAAATATACTAATAACAGGAGGAACAGGTAGTTTTGGCAAAAAATATACTCAGATTTTATTGGAAAATTTTAAACCAAATAAGATAATTATCTTCTCAAGAGATGAGTTAAAACAGTATGAGATGGCACAAACTTTTGATGATGCTTGTATGCGGTATTTTATCGGTGATGTGAGAGATGAGCCGAGATTAAATGAGGCGATGCAAGATGTGGACTTTGTAATTCACGCAGCTGCTTTAAAACATGTGCCAGTTGCTGAATATAATCCGATGGAGTGTATCAAAACAAATATTGACGGTGCACAAAATGTGATAAAAGCAGCAATTGCAAACGATGTAGAAAAAGTGATAGCTCTCTCAACTGATAAAGCAGCAAATCCTATAAATCTATACGGTGCGACCAAATTAGCTAGTGATAAACTTTTTGTCGCAGCAAATAACATGGTAGGAAAGAGAAAAACAAGATTTTCAGTAGTTCGTTATGGTAATGTTACAGGAAGCAGAGGTTCTGTGATACCATTTTTTCAAAAATTAATCAAAGATGGTGCGAGTGAACTTCCTATCACTGATGTTAACATGACAAGATTTTTGATAACTTTAGAAGATGGTGTAAATTTTGTACTCAAAAATTTTACTAGAATGTACGGCGGAGAAATCTTCATACCTAAAATTCCGTCTATGAAGATGACTGAGTTAGCCCTCTCCCTTGCACCAAATCTTCCTCATAAGATAATAGGTATAAGACCTGGTGAAAAGCTACATGAGATCATGTGTCCGGCTGATGATAGCCACTTAACGCTAGAGTTTGAAGATCATTATGTCATCAAACCTAGTATCCAATTTAGCCATATTAGTGATTTTTCTGTTAATAGGCTTGGTAAAAAGGGAACACTTGTAGAGCAGGGCTTTGAGTATAATTCTGGTAACAATAGCGATTGGTTAAGTCATGAACAGTTGTTAGAGATGATAGGAGAGTTATCGTGAACTTTATCCCCTATGGTAGGCAACTAATCGATGATGACGATGTTAAAGCAGTCTCTAAAGTACTTCGGTCTGATTTTTTAACAACTGGTCCAAAAGCACAAGAGCTAGAGGAGCGTATATCTGATTTTACAGGTGCTAAGTACTCTTTGGTTGTCTCAAACGGTACAGCTGCTCTTCATTTAGCTTCATTGGCACTACTTGAAGAAGGAGATCTGGTTTTAACTACTCCTAACTCTTTTTTAGCCACTTCAAATGCTATTCTTTATGCTAAAGCTAAACCAATTTTTATTGATATCTGTGAAGATGGAAATATAGATTTAGATTTGTGTGAAAAAGAGCTTAAAAAGAACCCAAAAATAAAAGCGATCTATGCCGTACATTTTTCAGGTAACCCAATCTCTCAAAAAAAATTAAAACAGCTTAAAGAGAGTTATGATATAAAAATTTTAGAAGATTGTGCGCATTCAATAGGTGCAGTAGAAAATGGTGTAAAAGCGGGTAGTTGTGAAAACAGTGACTGTGCAATTTTCTCTTTTCATCCGGTTAAAAACTTAACAACCGGTGAAGGAGGGGCAATTTTGACAAACTCAAAAGAGATTTATGAGAAGGTTCTTCGTCTTAGAAGCCACGGTGTGGTAAAAAGAGATGATATTGCACCTTGGTATTATGAGATGGTTGATCTTGGATTTAACTATAGAATTACTGATTTTCAGTGTGCTCTTGGGTTGTCCCAATTTGATAAATTGGAGAAGTTTATCGCTAGAAGAAGAGAGATAGCAAAGCGTTATGATGAAGCTTTTTGTTCTTTAGATATTCTCAAACCACTCTATTGCTATGATGGAAATTCTTCGTACCATCTCTATGTAGTGCAGGTTGATTTTGATAAATTGCCAATTACAAAAATAGAGTTTTTTAAAAAGATGCGAGAGAAAAACATAGGTCTTCAACTCCACTATATACCTATAAATAAGCAGCCATACTATACCAAGCTTGGATATGGAGCTGAAAATACACCTGTTATGGATAACTATTATGATAGGGCTTTTTCTCTACCTATGTATCCAGCTCTTAGCCCTAAAGAGCAAGAGTATGTGATAAAAACAGTTTTTGAGTTATTATCTTGATAAAATCAGTTGCGATTATTCCCGCTCGTGGAGGGAGTAAACGAATTCCCAAGAAAAATATAAAAGATTTTTTTGGCAAACCTATCATCGCTTATTCGATACAGGTAGCTTTAAAATCAAATCTTTTTAAAAAGGTAGTAGTTTCAACTGATGATGAGCAGATAGCAAAAGTAGCACAAGAGTATGGGGCAGAGGTTTTAAAACGACCAAAAGAGTTAGCTGATGATTTTACAGGTACAGTAGATGTGGTAAAACATGCTTTAAAAGTGTTAGAAAAATCTGGTGAAACTTATGAGTATGTCTGTACTATTTATGCGACTGCTCCGCTACTACAAAAAGAGTATCTGATACAAGGGTATGAAAAGCTTAAAAATTCTGATGCAGTATATGCATTTTCTTCTACCTCCATGCCATTTGCAATACAGAGAACTTTTAAGATAAAAAAAGATGGACGATGTGAAATGTTTATGCCCCAACACTACAACTCAAGAAGTCAAAATCTAGAAGAGGCTTATCAAGATGCCGGACAGTTTTATTGGCAAAAAATTGGGATTGATAGTAGTGAAGTTATGTTTGGTAAAGACTCAATCGCGATACTCATGCCTAGATATTTAGTCCAAGATATAGATACTTTAGAGGATTGGAAAAGATCTGAAATAATGTATAAAGTTTTACAAGAGATGAAATAGATGAAAAATATCCTATTTCGAGCTGATTCATCCCAGACAATTGGCACAGGGCATATCATGAGAGATTTAGTATTGTCAGGTCAATATCCCAAAGAGAGTATCATCTTTGCTACCCAAAACTTAGAGGGAAATATAAATCATAAGATAATAGAGTCTGGATATAAGTTAGAAACTTTAAACTCAAACAGTATAGAAGAGGTTTTAGAACTTATAAAAAAGTATCAAATAGATATGCTTGTGATAGATCATTATGGTATTGGTGAAAATTATGAAAAACAGTTAAAAATCCAAAATCCAACATTGAAAATTATGGTTTTGGATGACACTTATCAAAAACATTATTGTGATATATTGTTAAACCACAATATCTATGCAAAAGAGAAAAGGTACAAAAATCTCGTGCCAGATTTTTGTACGCTTAGATGTGGTAGTCGGTACACTTTGATAAGAGATGAGTTTTTAAATATAGTTAAAACAAAAAGAGGTATCAAAGAGAAAAAAAGAGTTAAGATATTTGTATCACTTGGTGGAAGTGATAGCCAAAACATAACTCAAAAAGTATTAAATACTCTATCGCAAATAGAAAATTTAGATATTTTAGTAGTTACAAGCAGTGCAAATCCAAACATTAAAATATTAAGAGAGTATTGCGAAAAAAATGATAATATAAAACTTTTTATCGATACAAAAGAGATGGCAAAACTTTTAAATGAGAGTGATATAGCTATCATCTCACCAAGCGTAACTGCACATGAAGTTATGGTGATGGGGGTTGCTTTTATTTCGATCAAGACAGCTCTTAATCAAAAGTTTATGCACAAGTATTTGGTAGATGAGGGCTTTTTTGCTTTGGAATTGTTTGATGAGAAGAGGTTAAAATCTTTTGTTTTTAAACTGCTTGATGATACCTATTACAATAGCTATATTGAAAAGATGGTTTTTAG
>CAYUSV010000085.1:0-8222 GCA_964447385.1 uncultured Campylobacterales bacterium
TTAAAATAATCAGTTTTTTCAATTAATTTTTCAAGATTCTTGACAGCGAGGTGTCCTCTTTTGCTGAGAATTACCTCTTCTTCTTTTAGTTTGTGCATTTGAGAACTGACGACTGATCGTACTGAGCCTATCATTTCGGCAAGAGATTCATGGGAGAGATTGTTTATTAGTTTGACATGGTAGGGTTCATTTGGTGCCTCTTTTTCAGGTAGTACATGTTTTAGGATCAGTTTAGATAGTCTAGTGGCCGTATCATTAAAAACAAGAGATTCTCCAAAGGCTTCTAGTTCTCGCATCTTATCTCCTAGATAAGGTAAAAATTTTTTGTTAAATTCTGGATGTTCACAGATCCACTCTCTAGCTCTTTTTAGTGGTATACGCAAAGCAGAGATATTGTCCATTGCGATAGGAAAAACAACATGCTCTTTTCCATCAAGAAGAGAAAAAACATCAAAAACATCACCCTCACTTAAGAGAAAAAGAGCAATACTCCTACCTGTATGTGGGTCAATTTGTGTGACTTTCAACCGTCCTTTGATGATAATATGAAGATATTTTGTCCCTATTTCACTATCAATTGTGTCTGTTTTTCTCCAATTGATAGGTATACACTCAGTGAGTAAACTTTTTAATGTTTGAGTGTCCAAGTCGCCAAATAGTTCAGCGTTTTTTAGCATCTCGTAGGCTTCTGTGTAAACAGGATTATCCTCTATCATATTTTTTCCTATATCTTTTTGGGATGATAGCATTGTTTGGATACATGTTGTGTAAAAATTTTACTCTAGCTTTTTTTATAAAAAAACTTTATATAAGTTTATCTTTTTCTGTTTTGTGTAGTTGAATCTTACTAGCAATGGTGTGTATAAATTTTGATATCTTTGTCTCTGTTTTATATAGATTTTTTGCAAATAATTTGTAAGATCTATCCTCTGCATAAGCTTTAAAAGCATCCATAGACTCTAAAAGATGTGCTTTTTCTAGTTCTATAACCTCTTTTAGTCTCTCTTTGGCTAGGTGCGCATTTGTGTGGCTTTTATAGATATTTTTTGTTGCACTTTTGTGGATTATTTCTGTTATAGTATCTGCAACGGTTTTTAAAATTTCTTCTGCTTGTTCATCTTTGATTTTTAGGCCCTCTTCAATACCTTCCAATATCTCATAGGTAAGACTCTCCACAGATTGACCGGTTTTCTTATTGTCTTCTAGTGCTTGTGCGTAAATTTTTTCAAGTATCTGTTTGATCTCTTCGCTTATCTTGGTATTTGACTCAGAAATTGCCTCTACTTCTATTTTGATTTCATCTTTGTAGGACATTCTAACCCCTTTATATAATCTTATGTAAAAATTATACACTTTGTGTATATAGGTGTTCTGTCAGTTGGCTAACATACGATATGTTTTAGCTGTGCTACAATTCGCTACATGGGAGTGTGGTGGTGCAAATAGCAAAATAAAATATAAAATAATCCACAAGGAGTGTACTGTGAGTAGTGCATATGTCAAATGGTTTAGGGAAATTGGCATCGAGGATGTGCCTGAGGTAGGAGGTAAAAATGCCTCTTTGGGTGAGATGTACCAAAATCTCACCGGCGTTGGAGTGCGTGTACCAAATGGATTTGCCATCACGGCATCAGCGTATAAATATGTACTAGACTTTAACAAAGCTTGGGAGGAGATACATGCGCAGTTGGATGATTTTGATCCTGACAATATTAAAGAGTTACAAAAAAGAGGTGCGGTGTGTCGAGAGATCGTTCACAATTGTACCCTTCCAGATGATTTAAAGATTGAAATTATAAAAGGCTTTAAAGAGCTTAGGGGTGAGTATGGGGATAACTTATCATTGGCGGTGCGTTCTTCTGCAACTGCTGAGGACTCTCCTGAAGCCTCTTTTGCTGGTCAAAATGATACTTATCTAAATATCACAAGTGATGAAGCGCTTTTAGATGCTTATAAGCGTTGCCTTGCTTCAAATTTTACAGACCGTTCTATCCATTATAAGCATGACAATGGATTTGATTATTTTAAAGTTTTTCTTTCTGTTGTGGTGATGAAGATGGTGCGTTCTGATATTGGTGCTAGTGGTGTGATGTTTAGTATTGATACTGAAACTGGTTTTCGTGATGTTATTTTTATAAATGGAGCATATGGACTTGGGGAAAATGTGGTACAAGGTACGATTGATCCCGATAGTTTCTATGTCCATAAGCCAACTTTTAACAAAGGGTATCGGACAGTACTCAAACGCCGATTGGGTAAAAAGTCTTTAAAAATGATCTTTACTGATGTACTTAGTACCGGTAGTATCTCTGCTGAATATACTAAAAATATTGAGAGCTCACAAGAGGAGCGTAAAGAGTTTTGTATTGGTGATGATGATGTCATGGTGTTGGCAGATTATGCTATCAAAGTAGAAAATCACTATACCAAAGAGGCTGGATTTAACAAACCTATGGATATGGAGTGGGCAAAAGATGGGCTTGATGGAGAGCTTTACATGGTACAAGCACGCCCTGAAACGGTTGAGTCGCAAAAAAAAGGCTCTATTTTAGAGATGTACAAGCTCAAAGAAAAAGCTGATGTGCTTGTAGAAGGTCAAGCTGTTGGTACAAAAATTGGGCAGGGCAGGGTGCATATCATCAATGATGTCAGTGACTTAAGTGAGTTTAAGCCTGGATCAGTGCTTGTTTCAGATACTACAACACCAGACTGGGAACCTGTGATGAAAACAGCAGCTGCAATTGTCACAAATAGAGGTGGTCGTACTTGTCATGCAGCAATTGTATCTAGGGAGCTTGGTATCCCTGCTGTTGTGGGTTCGGACAATGCAACTAAAATTTTGAAAAATGATCAAGAGGTGACTGTTAGTTGCGCTGAGGGCGAAACGGGTTATGTTTATGTAGGAAAACTTGGTTTTGAGATCATAAAAACTGACCTTAGTGCATTGCCAAAGACAAAAACTGAGATTATGATGAATTTGGGAAATCCTGATATCGCTTTTTCTCTCTCCTTTTTGCCTGTAGATGGGATTGGTTTGGCGCGTATGGAGTTTATCATAAATGAATATATCAAAGCACATCCTATGGCGCTTGTACATCCCAAAAAAGTAGATATCAAAACCCAAAAGGCGTTAGAAACACTTAGCTATGCATATGAGAGTATGGAAGACTTTTTTGTCAAAACTCTGAGTGAAGGTGTTGGTACAATTGCATCATCTGTATATCCAAAACCTTGTGTTGTTCGCATGAGTGATTTTAAATCTAACGAATATGCGACACTACTTGGTGGAAAGTTTTTTGAACCAGATGAAGATAATCCTATGATAGGTTTTAGAGGGGCTTCTCGTTATGCACATCCCTCTTATGAAGAGGGGTTTGCTCTTGAATGTAAAGCTATGAAACGAGTACGAGAAGTTATGGGATTTGAGAATGTTATCTTGATGATTCCATTTTGTCGTCGTATAGATGAGGGCAAAAGAGTACTGGAGACTATGGCAAAATATGGTTTAAAAAGAGGGGATAAAGGGTTAAAAATTTATGTCATGTGTGAAATTCCAAACAATGTTATCTTGATCGATGATTTTAGTGAAATTTTTGATGGGTTTAGTATAGGCTCAAATGACCTCACTCAGCTCACACTCGGTGTAGATCGTGATAGTGAAATTGTCGCTTTTGATTATGATGAGAGAGATAGTGGTGTGATGAAGATGATAGAGATGGCTATTTTGGGTGCCAAGAGAAACGCTAAATATAGTGGTATTTGTGGACAAGCACCTTCGGATTATCCCAAAATAGCAGAGTTTTTGGTAAAGCTTGGTATAGATTCTATCAGTCTAAATCCAGATAGTGTTTTAAAAACGATTCAAGATATTGTGAAGTTTGAAGATAAATTAAATATGAGGAAAAATAATGCTTAAAATTATCCAAAAAGATTTGAAAGCTTGGGTGACATTTAGTTATGAGCCCAAGGAGGATGTATCTTGTGTAGCAGTTGCAGGAGATTGGAATGGCTGGGAGCCTGAAGAGATGAAGTGTAAAAAAGATGGTACATTTTATCTGAGGAAATATCTACCTTTAGGTTCAAATTATCACTTTCGATATTGGGTAGATAACAGAAGATGGACAAATGATTTTAATGCTTTGAAAGTAGAAAATCCTTTTGGTACCCAAAACTCTCTTTTGGAGCTAGAGATAAATTAAAAAGGATCCTTCATGCATGCACCACCCCAAAAGATCAAAGCTGTCTTGATGGCAGGAGGTTTTGGTACTAGAATTCAGCCACTGACTAGCTCTATCCCTAAGCCTATGCTTCCTATCGTTGGTATTCCTATGATGGAACATATTGTCAATAAACTTAAACGAAGTGGTATTGATGAGATTGTGATACTTTTGTATTTTAAGCCCGAAATCATACGAAAATATTTTGATGATGGTAGTAGATGGGGTGTAAAGATAACTTATGTTTTGCCTACTGATGATTATGGAACGGCAGGAGCGGTGCGATATGCCAAAGAGTATTTAGATACGACTTTTATGATTGTTAGTGGGGATTTGGTGACTGATTTTGATTTTGATAAGATTATCAATTTTCACTACAAAAAGAAGTCTAAGTTTACTATCACTCTCACTTGTGTTAAAGATCCGTTACAGTTTGGCGTGGTTATCACTGATGAGAGTGCAAAGATAGAGCGATTTTTAGAAAAACCAAGCTGGGGAGAGGTTTTTAGCGATACGATTAATACCGGCATATATATAATTGAGCCTGAGATTTTAAACTACATTCCAAAAAATACGGCTTATGACTTTTCCAAAGATCTTTTCCCAAAATTGATGAAAAACGGCGTTACGCTTTGGGGTTGTAGTATAGAGGGGTATTGGCGTGATGTTGGAAATCCTATCAGCTATAAAGAGGTGCATGAGGATATTTTTAAAGCAAAAATACTCTATGATTTTCCTGGTAGTTGTAGTGGTGATGATGAGCAGCTGAAACTCTGCTTGCAAGATGGGGTAAAATTACCAAAATCGGTAACGACTAAAGGAGTAGTCATAATCGGCAAAGACAGTGTTATCGCTAAAGATGTGGTATTGGAAAATTGTGTGATTGGAAGCAGGTGTGAGATCTCTAAAGGGTGTGAGGTAAAAAATGCCATACTTTGGGATGATGTTAGCATAGGCAAAAAAAGTCGTTTAAACAATTGTGTCATCTGTAATGATACACACATACAAGAGAGTTGTTATGTCTCTGAGGGTGCAGTTATAGCAGAGTTTTGCCAAATTGGTGCAAGAGTAAAAATTGTCAAAGATGTAACAATTTGGTCGCATAAAATAGTTGAAAAAAATGCGGTCGTTAGTAGCAATGTCATATGGGGTGAACGGTACAAAAGTAATCTCTTTCGTAAAGGTAAAGTGATAGGCTCAGCAAATGTTGAGCTTACAGGTGAAATGGCGGTTAAGATCGCTGAAGCGTTTGGTACTATTTTGCAAGAGGGTTCTACGGTTTATGTTTCAAGAGATTATCATCCATCTTCACGGATGCTTGAGCGTTTTGTTTTGGGAGGTCTGCTCTCAACTGGAATAGATTGTGTAGATATTCAGGCAATTCCTAGCAATGTCATGCGTCATGAGCTTTTTAAAAATGACGATATTGCAGCTGGTATTCATATTCGACAATCAGTTAGTCGCATGGGTAAGACGGAGATTGTATTTTTTACGCATGAGGGTATGCTTGTGGATAATAATCTTGCAAAGAGCATAGAACGAATCTTTTTTAGAGAGCAGTTTCGCCGTGTTAATCCTGTGAGAATAGGTAAAATCAGATCTTGTGATGATATGAAACTCTCCTACAAGCAAGATGTACGAAAATTGATCAGTAAAGAAGTTTTTGTGGGATTGAAATTTAAAATTGCAGCAAATATGCTTCATGGGATGACAAGTGATATTTACCCTTCGCTACTTGATACATTGGAAATTGACAATATAATGATAAATGATTATGTAAGTGCTAAAAAATTGGCAAAAATCACATCTACAAATCAGACAGTAGGAAAAAAAGAGCTCTCTGATATCGTAAAGGCACTTCATCTAACAGCCGGTATTATGCTCTATCCAAATGGGCAACGGCTGGATATCGTTGATGATAGAGGTGGGATTGTAGGTCGTGAGCGTGTGTTGATGGCACTTTTGTATATGTTGCATCTTCACGATAGCAAGATATATCAGATTTATCTACCTGCATGGGCTCCTGATATTATGGATGATAAATTTATAGATATAGTGATTAGTAGAGGTCGTTTGATGGGAAAAGAGACAGATTTTTTAGGTCAATTTGACCTTATTGCTGATGTTGATGCACATTATGCTTTTAGTGAGTTTGGGTATCATAGTGATGCTATTTATGCGAGTTTAAAGATTTTTGAATTTATGGCACTACACAAAATTTCATTTTCAACACTCCTTGATAAGATTGATGATTTTTACTACTATTCTATCTCTCTTGATTGCCCATCTGTACTCAAAGCAAAGGTAATGCGAAAGTTTTTAGAAGAGGGGAAAAATGATAAAGTTTCACATCTTGATGGTGTCAAAATCACTTTTGCTCGACATGAGTGGATATTGATGATTCCAGATGATTGCAATGATCGTATCCATATCTACATCCAAGCAAAAGATGACAGCAGAGGTAAAGAGATAAAAAAGAGATATGTTAATAAATTTAAAGAGTGGATAGTGCAAGAAGACTGATCTAAAAAGTGTAGTAAGTAGCAGTTCTGGACTGCTACTTATTTTGCCAAATAGTTCTGTCATGATTGCTTTTGGCTCTAGACCGCGAGCTAAGGCTAAAACATGTTCACGATAAGTTGTGAAAACATCTCCCTTTTCAAAAGCTTTCATACTTCCTATACTTAAAGCTTCTTGTCCAATATCAAGATGCAAAAAACCAGATATATTTGATTGCGTGTAGTGCTCTTTTGCTCCATATTCAAAGTTGCGTCCCAAAACCATTAGGTAGTAAAGTTCTTCTAACAGTAATTTATCCATTTATGCTCTTTTTTAATTAGCCAATGCTAAAATTCCAGGCAATGTTTTACCAGAGAGTAACTCCAAAGATGCACCACCCCCGGTGCTAACAAAAGTCATATTGTCTGTTACACCTGCTTTGTGAATCATCTCTGCTGTATCACCACCACCTATAACCTTAGTTGCATGTAAAGAAGCGATATATTGTGCCAACTGTAAACTACTTTGTGCAAATTTATTGATCTCAAATACACCTACTGGACCATTCCAAATAATAGTTTTAGCTTCTTCTAGTGCCTCTTTAAAAAGTATAAGGCTAGAGGGACCTATGTCAACTCCCATGTACTCTTTAGGAATATCTAAAAAAGTAACTATTTTACTTTTTGCCTCTTGTTCTAACTTTTTTGCTATGATAAAATCGACAGGAAAGAAGAGTTTGACTTTATGCTCTTTAGCAAGTGTAATTGTCTGTATGGCTGACTCTAATAGATCATTTTCAACGATGGATCTACCTACCTCATATCCTTGTGCTTTTAAAAAAGTAAATGCCATACCACCACCAATTAGCATTTTGTCAACTTTTGGTAAAAGGTATTTTAATACATCTAGTTTAGTAGAGATTTTACTACCCCCTATGATAAGAGTAAAAGGGTGTATAGGTTTTTGTAAAATTGTTTGTAAAAAGTTAACCTCTTTTTGTAGTAAAAAACCAGCACCTTTGTGTTTTTTATCAAAAAAATGGGTAATTGCTTCTGTTGAAGCTTGTGCTCTATGGCTAACACCAAAAGCATCATTGATATAAAACTCTGTCAAATTTGCTAGTTTTTTGGCAAAATCAAGGTTGTTATTGATTTCTCCTTTTTCAAAGCGGAGATTTTCTAAAAGTAAAATTTCTCCATTTTGTAGATTTTCAACTCTCTTTTTGGTATCTTTTCTCATAATATCATTTGAAAAATCTATCTTTTGTTGCAATAATCTCTCCAAGCGTTTTGCTACTATAAAGAGTGAAAGCTTTTTATCTCTATTCCCTTTTGGACGACCAAGATGACTTGCCAAAATAATCTTACATCCATGATCTAAACAGTAGTAGATAGTAGGTAGTGTTTCTCTAATTCGTCTGTCATCAAGTATATTTCCAAAATTATCAAGAGGGACATTAAAATCACAACGAATAAAAACAGAAGCATTTTGAAGTGCTAAGTTTTG
>CAYUSV010000086.1:0-8145 GCA_964447385.1 uncultured Campylobacterales bacterium
TTATGATATAATACAACAAAAAGGAAGTTTTAGTGCAACTCTACAATAGCGTCTCTAAACAAAAAGAGCAGTTTATACCCATAGAAAAAAACCGTGTTAGTGTTTATGTCTGTGGACCAACTGTCTATGATGATGCGCATTTAGGACATGCTAGAAGCGCTTTGGCATTTGACCTTTTAAGACGCGTTTTAAATAGCAATGGCTATAAGGTAACTTTTGTCAAAAATTTTACTGATATTGATGATAAAATCATTGCAAAAATGAGACAAAGTGGTAAATCACTAGAAGAGATAACAGATAAGTATATAAACAATTACAAAAAAGATATGCACTCTATCGGAGTAAAAGACGCAGATATTGAGCCAAAAGCAACTGATTGTATTGATGATATTATTGATTTTATCAAACATTTAGAGACAAAAGGTTTTACTTATAC
The DNA here is from genome assembly GCA_964447385.1 of uncultured Campylobacterales bacterium. Taxonomy (GTDB): domain Bacteria; phylum Campylobacterota; class Campylobacteria; order Campylobacterales; family QNZT01; genus SZUA-1433. The sequence goes on from CAYUSV010000086.1 coordinate 437, forward strand.
GATAGATGACGGTGTCTATTTTGATACATCTAAAGATGATAGATACTTTAGCATCAGCGGTAGAGATGTAGAACAAGAGCAAAATCAGAGTCGTGTTGAAACAACTAGCCAAAAAAGAGATCCAAAAGATTTTGCCTTATGGAAATTTTCCAAAACAGATGAACCTTCCTATTCAAGTCCTTGGGGAGATGGAAGATGCGCATGGCATATTGAGTGCTCTTGTATGATTAAAAAATATTTAGCTGTTAAAGGAGAGTATCAGATAGATATACACGGTGGAGGGGCTGATCTTCTTTTTCCTCATCATGAAAATGAGGCTTCTCAGAGTCGTTGTGAATCAAATCAAGAGTTAGCAAAGTATTGGATGCACAACGGTTTTGTCCAGATTAACGGGCAAAAAATGAGCAAATCGTTAGGAAACTCTTTTTTTTTAAAAGATGCATTAAAAGTTTATGATGGAGAAGTTCTTCGTTTTTATCTGCTTTGTACTCACTACAGAGGCAACTTTAATTTTAGTGAAGAGGATCTGTTGGTTAGTAAAAAGAGGCTTGATAAGCTTTATCGTCTTAAAAAACGTATTGAAGTCGACAAAGGCTCTAGCACAAATAGAGAGTTTAGAAAAAATATCCTTGCAGCACTAAATGATGATTTAAATATCTCACAAGCCCTAGCAATAGTAGATGAAATGATAAGTCATTCAAATGAGAAGCTAGATAAAGAGCCAAAAAACAAAGGATTAAAAAAAGAAATAAGAGCAAATATCTCTTTTTTACAAGAGATTCTTGGCATAGGAAATCTTGATGCATTTGCATATTTTCAAATTGGTATCTCCAAAGAGGAGAAAACCCAAATAGAAGATCTAATATCAAAACGAAACCAAGCAAAAGCTTCTAAAGATTATGCAACAAGTGATGCTTTAAGAGATAAATTAAAAGCACTAAATATTCAAATTATGGATAGACCAGAAGGGACAGTATGGGAAAAAATTCAGGGTTAAACGACCTTAAAAACCTCTTTTTTCGATTTTCACCATATTTTAAAGATTATAAAACAAAATTTGTTTTTATGTTTATAGGAATGTTCATGGTCGCCATTGGCACTATGCTTGTAGCTTATATGATAAAACCTGTCCTTGATAAGATATTTATAGAGAAAAATGAGACACTTCTTTATCTTGTACCTTTTGGCTTGGTTTTGGTATATCTCATAAAGAGTATAGGATTATATGTGCAATCATATTATGCTAGTTATATCGGGCAAGATATGGTTAGAAGACTTCGTGATGATAGTGTAGCGAAGATTCTCTCATTTGAGATGGGATTTTTTCACAAGTTTAGGAGTGGAGAGCTTATCAGTCGAACTGTAAACGATATAGAGAGAGTCAGACATGTAGTATCTTCGATGATACCTGTTATGCTTAGAGAAGCTATGACTATCATCGTGTTATTGATATATGTGCTTTATCTAAATCCTAAGATGGCGATAATTTCTCTTATTTTTATACCCTTAGCATTTAAACCTCTATCTATCTTGGCTAAAAAGATGAAAGGATACTCAAAAACCTCTCAAGAAAAAATTTCAGATCTAACTGCAAAATTAAGTGAAATTTTCAACAATATCGAAATGATAAAAGCAAATGCGGTAGAAAGCTATGAGATGAAAAAATTCTCAAAAGAGAATAAAGATATATTTACAGTCAACATGAAAGCTACAAAAACAAATATCATCGTAAGTCCAATGATGGAAATCTTTGGCTCTTTAGCTGCTGCTTTTGTCATCATGCTAGGAGGATATGAGGTTATAAATGGGAACATGAGTGTGGGGAGTTTTTTCTCATTTCTAACAGCTCTATTTATGTTATATACCCCTATAAAGAGAATATCCAATCTTTATAATAAAATCCAAGATGCAGTCGCAGCAAGTGACCGCATCCATGTGCTACTTGATCGAAAATCCAAAATAATTGACGGCAAAAAAGAGATACATCAAGATATAAATGAGATTGAATTTAAAAATGTTAATTTAAATTACGATGGCAAGGAGGCTTTAAATGATATCCGTTTTAAAGCCCAAAAAGGTCAAAAAATTGCACTGGTAGGAAACAGCGGAGGTGGAAAAAGCTCTATTGTAAATTTATTGCTTAGATTTTTTGATGCAAGTAGCGGTGAACTACTTATAGATGGTCAAAATATAAATACATTTACACAAAAAAGTCTAAGAGATGCGATATCAATAGTAACGCAGAGAGTATATATCACAAATGATACAGTCTCTAGCAATGTTGCATATGGTTTAGACATAGATGAAGCAAAAGTAATTGATGCATTAAAACAGGCAAATGCTTGGGATTTTATAAAAGATTTAGAGTTTGGGGTAGAGAGTAAAATAAATGAGTTTGGAACAAACCTCTCAGGAGGTCAAAGACAGAGAATTGCGATAGCAAGAGCTATCTATAGAGAGCCAAAAATCCTCATTTTTGATGAAGCTACATCTGCTCTTGATACTAAGAGTGAAAAAAAGATCACAGATGCACTGGAAAAAATTTCTAAAGATAAGATCACCTTTATCATTGCTCATAGATTAAACACCATAGCACACGCAGATAAAATAGTTGTATTAAAAGAGGGAAAGATAAGTTGCATAGGAACAAATAGTGAACTTTTGAAACATTGTGACGAATTTATAAACCTAAATGGTTTACAAAAGTAAAATTTTATTGTATACTCATTCTATAAGCGAAATTTAAATTTACCTTCGTGTAAATTGTGCGGGAGGAATAATGCAAAGCAAAAATATACTATGGTTCGGTTTACTGTTTGTACTCCTCCTCACAACTTTTTGTATCTCTAAATATATCGATGAATTTCATCCAAACATTAAGACCGTTGTAGCTCCAAAAGAGGATATATTAGCTAAAGATTTTGAACTTGAATTGATTGTCGCAAACAAAATACCAAAAGAGATTAAAACCGACAAAATTGATGAAAAATATTTAAAAGCTATAGAACTTGTCGAACAGCAAGAGAGAGATATTCAAGAAGCTTACGATAAAGCACTTAAAGCGGAGACAGAAAAAAAGATAAAAAAAACTACACCACACATAAAAAGAATAGTTAAAGTTAAACCTGACAAAAAAATTACTAAACAGATTTTGATAAAAAAGAAAAAGAGGCAGAAAATTGCTATTGAAACAGTTTTAGAGAGTCAAACACTTTTGCAAAACCAAGAGGAGAAACTCTCAAATTTTGAAAAAGATAGACTTAAAAAACTTGTTGATAATTTATATCAAAATCCCTCCTCATTTTTAAGAATAGAAATAGACAAAAAAAATAAAAAATTCTATAGAGTAAAAAAGTATTTAGCAATACTTGGGATTAACATAAAAAATATTGAAATATTAAATGATAAGTATAATAAGAAGATATATATTTCAAAAGCAAACTACAATGATATTGAAATTTCAGTAATTAAAAAGGATTAATAGACATGTTGACTATAATTGCACAAATCATACTATGTATGATAGCAACAACCATTCTTGGCTTTGTTATCGGATGGATTTTTTCAAGTTTCGTAAGAAATGAAAAACATCAAAGTCAAATTTTAACTGTCAAAGATAGATTTGACCTGCAAAAGGCTGAGATAAACCAGCTTGAAACCGATTTGGGCGCGAAGGATAGAGAATTATCAATCTTAAAAGAAGAGTTTACCTCAATGCAAAAAGAGATACTCTCTTATGATATGGATCAAGATGAAAATAGCTACAAAGATAAATATAGAGAAAATTTAGAGGTCTCACAACTAAAATCTGAAAACCAAATACTCTTAGAACAGATCAAAGAGCAAAAAATCTGTGAAGATGAAAATGATCTTTTAAAACTAGAACTACAAGAGTTAGAGAATGAAAAACAGGCTCTTCTTGACAAAATTGAGGGGCTTGAAGAGTTCAAAATAGGCTACAAAAAAAATATTCACAAAATCGCAGAGCTTGAAAGCATACAAAAAAAAACACAAAACTCTTCAAAAACCAAACAGAGTATCAACGATACAATATGTGATGATAAAGAGATAATAACAGATAAAGATCTTATAGAGAATGGACTAAAAAATGATAATATATCAGATGTAATCAAAGCTCTATTTACAGATCAAGAGAAAAAAGACTCAAATTAAATAGACTTCTTGTAGAACTATATCTTAGAGGCAAATCCTCCCTTTGGTCTGAGCCTCACAATATAGTTCTACAAGAAGTCTAATAATAGGACATAACTTGCGAAGCCTATTTTAATAAAAAAAAAGTATAATCTACGATTAAATCTAACGCTCTTATGAATTGGATATCAATGCAATATAAAGATCTAAAAAAATATATTTACAAATTAGAGCCAGAATCAGCACATCATTTAGTAGAGACTTTGCTAAAGATAAGCTCTTATGCGCCATTTTTACTAAAGCTTATTGCAAAAAAATATAAACTTCAAAATCCAAAACTATCCCAAGAACTGTTTGGTGTAACTTTTCCAAATCCTGTCGGACTTGCCGCTGGATTTGATAAAAATGCCACCATGATAGCTGGACTTGAAACAGTTGGATTTGGCTTTATTGAGTTTGGCACACTAACACCAAAACCACAAAGTGGCAATGAAAAACCTAGACTTTTTAGATTTGTAGAGCATAATTCACTACAAAATGCTATGGGTTTTAACAATGAGGGATTAGAATTTGCACAAAAAAGAGTCAAAAAACTCTATCCATTTTCTATCCCCATTGGAGCAAATATAGGAAAAAATAAAAACACTTCAAGTGAAAATGCACTTCTTGATTATAAAGTTTTGATTGATGGATTTAAAGATATTTGTGATTATATAGTTATTAATATCTCTTCACCAAATACTCCAGGACTTAGAGATTTGCAAAATGAGACATTTATCAAAGAGATTTTTGAACTTGGCACGAAGATAACTGATAAACCTATACTTCTAAAAATAGCACCAGACCTTGAAAAACAAGAATCTATAGATATCTGTAAAATTGCCATAGAAAATGGAGCAAAAGGTATCATAGCAACCAATACAACAATTGACTATTCACTACTTCCAAATCCAAAAGATTTTGGTGGTATTAGCGGCGAGGTTTTAAAAGATAAAAGCTTTGCTCTTTTTGAAACATTAGCCAAAGAATTTTACGGAAAAACAACGCTAATTTCAGTCGGTGGTATCAGTGATGGCAAAGAGGCATACAAAAGACTTAAAGCAGGAGCAAGTCTAATTCAAGCGTATAGTGCTTTGATTTTTCAAGGACCTATTTTAGCAAAAAAGATAAATGAAGAGATTTTAGAGCTGATGCAAAAAGATGGCTATACTAACATCAAACAGGTGATAGGAGCAGATAGAAAATGATAAAAATATGGTTACTACTAATTTTAACAACAGGAATATTAATGAGCAGTTCACTACCAAAACACTATACAAAAACTCTTGAAAATGGACTTCAAGTAGTTGTAATCCCTATGCAAAACGGATCAAATGTAATCACTACCGATATCTTTTATAAAGTTGGAAGCGGTGATGAAATCATGGGCAAGAGCGGAATCGCTCACATGCTTGAGCACTTAAACTTTAAATCAACAAAAAATTTAAAAGCTGGTGAATTTGACACTATTGTTAAAGGATTTGGAGGTGTAAATAATGCATCAACAGGTTTTGATTATACACAGTATTTTATCAAAAGCTCATCTGATAATCTCTCAAAATCTTTAAATCTTTTTGCAGAACTTATGCAAAATCTAAACTTAAAAGATGAAGAGTTTCAACCAGAGCGTGATGTAGTGCTTGAAGAGAGGTTATGGAGAACAGATAATAACCCTACTGGTTATCTCTATTTTAGACTTTTTAATAACCTCTATCTTTATCACTCATACCATTGGACACCAATAGGGTTTATAAATGATATCAAAAACTGGACAATTGAAGATATAAGATCTTTTCATAAAGCTTATTATCAACCACAAAATGCAATCATCGTTGTAGCAGGTGATATAAAACCTGAAGTAGTTTTTAAAGAGGTTCAAAAAGAGTTTGAAGCGATTAAAAATGATAAAATGCCTATCAAAAAACACATGGTAGAGCCTGTTCAAGACGGAGCAAAGAGAGTAGAGATAGCAAAAGATAGCGAGGTAGAGATTGTTGCAATCGCTTATCATATACCAGATTTTAAGCATAAAGACCAAGTAGCACTCTCTGCACTTAGCGAGCTACTTAGTAGTGGAAAGAGTAGTCGTCTTAACTCTATTTTGATAGATGAAAAAAAGTTGGTCAACTCAATATATGCATATAATATGGAGAACAAAGACCCCGGAATTTATCTGTTTATGGCAGTTTGTAACCCTGGCGTGAAGGCAGAGAGTGTTGAAAAAGAGATTTTAGCGCAGATAGAGCTGATTAAAACTAAAGAAGTTGATCAAAAAGAGCTTGATAAAGTAAAACTAAACACCAAATCAGACTTTATCTTTGGCATGGAAAACTCAAGTACACTTGTAAGCATTTATGGTGGATATTTGGCAAAAGGTGATATAACTCCACTTCTTGAATATGAAAAAAATCTCAATGCCCTTACTCCCGTTGAAGTAAAAGAGGTGGCAAACAGATACTTTACCAAGAAAAATTCAACAACAGTAATACTCAGAAAGGAAGACAAATGAACGGACCAAATGGAGCAATGACTGCATTGATTACACCGTTTAGAGATGGAAGACTTGATACCAAAACTTATGAGAGTTTGATAAAAAGACAAATTGCAAATGGTATCGATGCAGTTGTACCAGTAGGAACAACAGGAGAGAGTGCCACACTAAGCCACAAAGAACATAAAGAGTGCATAGAGATTGCAGCAGCAACTTGTAAGGGTACAAAGACAAAGGTATTAGCCGGAGCTGGAAGCAATGCAACAAGTGAAGCTGTAGATTTGGCAAAATTTGCACAAGCTCATGGCGCTGATGGTATTTTGTCGGTAACTCCTTATTATAATAAGCCACCACAAGAGGGACTTTATCAACACTACAAAGCGATTGCTAACTCTGTTGAGATACCTGTACTTCTTTACAATGTACCGGGTCGAACAGGGGTTGATATGACAGCATCTACTACAATCAGACTCTTTAATGATTGTGAAAATATCTATGGTGTCAAAGAGGCAACCGGTTCGATTCAAAGATGTGTAGAACTGCTCTCTAAAGAGCCAAGATTGTCCGTTATCAGTGGGGATGATATGATAAATTATCCACTCATATCAAATGGTGGTATGGGTGTTATATCTGTAACATCAAACTTACTTCCAGATATCATAGCAGCTCTAACACATGTAGGAATAGCCGGTGAATTTAATGCATCAAAAGCTATCAATGATAGTCTTTATGATATAAATACCATACTTTTTTGTGAGAGTAATCCAATACCGATAAAAGCCGCTATGTATATAGCAGGTCTTATACCTACATTAGAGTATCGTCTGCCACTGGTTCCTCCAAGTAGTGAAAATTTAAAAGAGATTGAACAAGTGCTTAAAAAATATGAAATTAAAGGGTTTTAATGAGAGGTAAAACATTAGTCATTAGTGGTGCGACCAAAGGAATTGGAAAGGCAATCGCTTATAGATTTGCACAAGAGGGTGTAAATATCGCTTTTACATATAACTCAAATGAAGAAGAAGCT
>CAYUSV010000087.1:0-8111 GCA_964447385.1 uncultured Campylobacterales bacterium
TGCAAAATCTAATAACAGACTTTTATCAAAAACACGATCGCAAAGAGAGCATGTTGCTTAGCATGTTTTATGCTTACATCGTAATGCTTAGTGTTTTTTCAGTCATCTCCTCATGGATTGAACAGTATCAAGATATCTTTGTAAATCTTGTTGCTATAGTTTTGAGCATCATACTTTTAAAAAAATATATACAAAATAAAAATCTTCGAACGACTGCGATATTGGTACTCATTGTGATGGAGATACACTCTGGAATCATGATCGCTAGTAATCATCCAAATAATTTTTCAGTGATATTTCCTTGCATATACATCGCAACTTTTTTCTTTTTCTTTACAATCAAAGAGGCTCTATGGGCAACACTACTACAATTTGTATATTTTGGAACTATCGCGACAATAGTTTTGAATCTGAACTCTGAGCCTCATGTCGTAGTAACACCTGTTACAGCCATAAACAACATGACTAATACTTTTGTAATTATGGCTATAGGTATATTTTATCAATTTACTACAGAAATATCATACCAAAAGCTACAAAAAGCAGATAAAGAAAAAAAGCAACTTTTAGATAGTATTCACTATAAAATTCGCAATAATTTAAACTTTGTCTCTTCTCTTTTAGGTCTTCAAATACGCCACATCAAAAAAAATCTTAAACAAGACAACATTGATGTACTAAAAAATACAAGAGGAAGAGTCCAATCTATAGCCCTAAGCCATCGAGCACTCTACAGTGAAGGCAATATTATTCATATAGAGGTAAAAGAATACATACAAAATCTTATAAATTTGGTAAATGAAATCTATAAAACAGATATCAAGCTTAGATGCGAAACTAACAAAATTTTCTTTTTGGAAGAGACTACACATAGAGTTGGATTAATACTAAATGAATTATTTAGTATGTCACTAAAAAATAGTACAAAAAAAAGAGAGATAGTTGTAAAAATATCACAAAAAGATGATAAGTATCTTTTTTTTTATCATGATATAGAATCAGATATTCAACTGCAAAAACACTTATTTTCACAGAAGTTGATAAACCTCATAGTAGAACAGATGGATGCAAAGATAGAGTTCTCAAATAGCAAAGGTATGATGTGTAAAGTGTGGTTTAGCGTATGATAAAATTGTGGAGAGAAAAACTAGAACTTTTACTTTTAAAAAAAGATTACAAAGATATTATGCTTTTATCCCTTCTTTATTTTGGAATGAGTTATTTTGCATTGTTAAGTATTGTAACATTAGTGCTAGGGTATTACTATTTTTTTGCAGTTAAATTTATAGCCTTGATCGCCCTTTATAGTATATTAAAGTATTATCAAAAAAGCTCTAAATTAAAGCTTTCATCACTTTTTTTGATGATAGTCATAGAAATAGATATTGCTAGTGTTGTGGCTGGAGGAGCTTTTTTTGAACTTCCAGCACTTTTTCCGTTTTTGATAATTGCTGGATTTTTCTTCTTTTTTAATATTAAAGAAGCAATTATTGCTACAATTTTATACTATATTTTTTGGATAATTATTTTTCTTTATGCAATTAATTATGTTTATGTAGATAGTCTTGTATTTACATATTCTGCAACTTTTAATATATTTGCTACCTCAGTTTTTATACTAATTTTTAGTATCTCATACTATTTTTCTACAAGAGTTATATTTGAAAAAACACAAAAAGCACTTTTGTTTAAAGAGAATATTCTAAAAGAGATATACCATCGAATCAACAACAACTTAAACTTTATGGCTTCTATATTGGGGCTTCAAATAAACCATGCAAAGAAAAATCCACCCAAAAGCTATGCAGATATATTAAAAACTTCAAGACTTAGAATAGAGTCTATAGCCATGACACATGAAGTACTATATGAAACACATAATTTTAAAGAGATAGAGTTTAAAAGATATATCCAAAAACTTACAAGCCTTATAGGTAAAACTTATGGTAAATCTATAGATATCACTATCCAAAGTGGCACATTAAAACTTGATAATGTTATGATAAATAAGCTTGGTATCATTATCAATGAACTTTTGACAAATACAATCAAACACTCCCTAAATGAAAAAATACCACAAGTAAAAATCTCACTAAAAAAAGATGACTCTAAATACTGCTTCAGCTATCATGAAGAAGATGGTCAAAAGATAGAGATACAAAAATTTGAAAACTCTAAAACACTTGGGATGAGATTGATACGATTGACAGTTGAAGATATGCAAGGAGAGATGAAAATCTTTTGGGATGGTGGGTTGTGGGTGGAGATTGTAATACCATTAAGATATTAACGAAGTAAAAAATACTAATTAAACCTCCGGCTTTACCGGAGATTGCTGACTTCTATTTTACTCAGTAACTTTTATAATTATTTTACAAGTTGCACTAAAACCATCATTTCCAACAAAATAATCTATAATATCTTCACCCAATAGACCATTGGCAATAAAAGTTACTACCCCATTAAATTCATTCAAACCTCTATTTCTAAAATCAAGCTTAACGATATATAGAAGCTACACTCTGATGTCCTGTTGCTTTATTTAACCAATAACTAGCTGTTTCGGTATTTTTCTCTACGCCATAACCATTGTTATACATCACACTTAAATTTTGTTGTGCCATTTTATTACCGCTCTTGGCTGATTTTTCAAAAAACAAAACTGCTGAGCTAAAATCACCTCTCTCTAAAGCTTCCATACCATTTTCTAAATCTGCTGCATTTACAGCTACAGCGACTATTAGTGCCAATAAAATCTTTTTCATTTAACTATTCCTCTATTTACTTTTTATATCTATATATCGGCAAAGTATTGAAATACTTTAATTTTTTTAGATAGAAAAGTAGAGAGCCTCTTTGTGATAAACTACAATTGCACTAGTACTCTGTTCTGGATGCATTTGATAAGTTTGGCTAAGAGTCACACCAAACTCTTGGGGCTTTAAAAGATCAAAAATTATCTTGTTATCTTCTAAATTTGGACAAGCTGCATATCCAAAAGAGTATCTGGCACCCGTATATCTAGTGAGTCTTACATCTCTTAGTGTGTCTCCCTCATTTTTTGCAACTCCAAGCTCTAAACGAATCTGTTTATGCAGTACTTCAGCCAAAGCTTCAGCTAAATCAACACTAAGCCCGTGAAGATGGTGATACTCTGTAAATTTACCCTCATTATATAATTTCTGCTCCAATTCAGTAAACTTCGCCCCTGCACTAGCTAGAGTGAGTGCAACCACATCATGACGATCACTTCTAAAATAGTCACTCAAACACCTATAAGGTTTTCTTGTCTGTCTTGGAAATTTTATCTTATGTATTGCTCTATCTCTTACCTCATTTAGTGGCTCTTTATTTATCTCGCTTTCACTAAACCACCCCTCACTTTGGTCAAAGATAAGAAGTGTATCTCCATCACTTCGACATGGAAAATAGCCATATAACTGCACTGGATCAAAAATTTCATTTTTTAAAATATCAGCTTTTAACCTCTCATATAAGGGCCAAAGTTTCTCATCTATCTGTTTTTGTTTCTGCTCTTTTGTAAGTTTTTTCCCACCATATCCCCATCTAGTAGAGAACAACAACTTATGATTTATCCAGTCAAAACTAATCTCTTTAACATCCGCGTCAAGAGTTCGCCTACCCCAAAATGGAGGGTTAGGGACTTTGACCTGTGAAGGCATCTTTATATCAGAAATTTTTGGTATAAAAATCTCTTTTTTCTCTTTTAAAGCTTTTAACTCTTTACTCTCTTTATGACCTAAGTTTGTATCAAGCTCTCCGCCCTTTTCAATACGCCCCATTGAAACTATACCATCAAAAGCATCTTTACAGTAAAAAATTGCCCCATCATAATTTGGACGACAATACTCATCAACAAACTTTTGTGTTAGTGCAGCTCCTCCTAAAAGTATCGGTACAGATATACCCTCCTCTTTTAGCTCTTGTAAATTCTCCATCATAACAGCAGTTGATTTTACAAGAAGTCCACTCATACCTATCGCATCTGCATTGTGCTCTTTGTACGCTTTTATAAAATCTAAAACATCAGCTTTTATACCTATATTTACTACTTTAAAACCATTATTTGAGAGTATAATATCTACAAGATTTTTACCTACATCGTGAACATCTCCTTTGACTGTACCGATAATCAAAGTAGTTTGAGTTTTTTTCTCTTTTTTTGGCAGATATGGATTTAGAAAATCAACGGCTACTTTCATAGTCTCAGCTGATTGCAAAACAAATGGTAACTGCATCTTACCACTTCCAAAAAGCTCTCCAACCTCTTTCATAGCATTTATCAAGATAACATTTACAATTTCTTCAGGCTCTAACTCATCTTTTGCACTTTTAAGTAGCTCTAAAATTCTCGCTTTATCACCATCAAGCAAAAGTGCATGAAGTTTCTCTTTTGTACTCATCGCCTCAAAAGCAGCATCATCTGCATCTTGGTCTATCTCTTTTGCATCAGCAAAATAGTCGATAAATTTAAACAGAGGATCACCGTTTTCTCGTCTATTTAAGAGAAGATCATCACAAACTTTGATATCTTCTTTGCTCATTTTATGAAGTGGCAGAGTATTTTTGACATTAACAATTGCCATGCTAAGCCCTGCTTTTACACAGTGATCTAAAAAGACAGAGTTTAGATATTCTCTTGAGTGTTTATCAAGACCAAAAGAGATATTTGACACACCAAGTACAAAACCAACTTCGGGATGAAGTGCGCTAAATTCACGAATTGCCTCTATCACTTCGATAGCAGCTGTAAAATACTCCTCATCTCCACTGCCAACTGTAAAAGTCAAAAGATCAAAAACCAAATCTCTAGGATCTAACCCATGTCTGTTGGTGCAAAGCTTATAGATACGCTCAGCAATTCTAACTTTCTCATCTTTAGTTTTTGCCATACCTTTTTCATCAATTGCCAGACAGACAAGTGCAGTTCCATATCTTTTTGCTAAAGCACAAACTTCATCAAATTTATCTTCACCATCTTCAAGATTTACAGAGTTTATGATAGGTCGTCCACCTATCTGTTTGAGTCCTGTATCGATTATTTTTGTTACAGTTGAGTCTACCATCAGTGGCAAAGTAACCTTTTGAGCATAAAGCGCTCCAACGATCTGCATATCTTTAGTCTCATCTCGTCCTGCAAAACCGACAGAGATATCTATACCGTGAGCACCACTTCGTACCTGTTGTTGGGCAACTGAGAGTGTACCTTCATAATTTTCTGCCAATAAAAGTTCACGAAATGCTTTTGAGCCAGTTGCATTGCTTCTCTCGCCTATCAAAAAAGGTGCTGGATTTTGTTTTAACTCTTTTGTCTCAAACAAAGATGCTAAAGATTTTGGATGTGAACCTATTGGAGGCTTTGGAGTCATTCCAGCAACTGCTAAACTTAATTTTGCGATATGTTCAGGCGTTGTGCCACAACATCCACCCAAAAGTGCTACACCATCATACTTTAAAAACTCTTTTTGAAACTTAGTAAACTCATCTGGTCCCATTGGGTAAAAGGTCACTCCGCCTCTATTTTGAGGAAGACCTGCATTTGCGTGGACAGATATCGCTCTATCATAAACCTCACTCAGAGTTTTTACATGTTTTTTAACCTGTTGTGGTCCTGTTCCACAGTTAAAACCCAAAGATAATATATCAAACGGCTCTAAAATTGTAGCAATTGTTTTTGCATCAGTTCCAATGAGCATAGAGCCTGAAAGCTCGATAGTAACCGAAACCATGACAGGGATATCAAGAGCTCTTTTTTTTGTCACATCAAAACAAGCATGTAAAGCGGCTTTGATCTGAAGTGGATCTTGACAAGTTTCAAGCAAAAATAGATCACATCCACCATCGATGAGTCCTTTGACAGCCTCCTTATACCCCTCATACATCTCATCATAAGTGATATGACCAAGTGAAGGGAGTTTTGTCCCCGGCCCCAAATCTGCAGCTACAAATCTTGGCTTATCTTTTGTGCTATAAGTTTTGCAAATCTCACTGGCAATTTTAGCGCCGGCATATGAGAGTTCATAAGCTCTTTTGGCTATATCATAATCTTCTAAAACCCAAGATAGTGCACCGAAAGTATTTGTCTTTATGATATCAGCACCAGCTTTTAAATAATCCTCATGTATTTTTGAGATACCATCAGCATATGTGACATTTAAGAGTTCATTACACCCTTCAATTCCCTCCCATGCAGACTCTTTTATCTGAAGATTTTGTATCTGCGTTCCCATCGCTCCATCGATAATAAGAACTCTTTGTTTGATAAGTAATTTTATTGACAATTAGGACAGACACCAAAAAGTTGTATATTGCTTTCATCAATTAGATAGTTACTTTTTTCTATAGCCAATGAGACTAGAGTATTAGTCTCAAGATCAATATCTTCAACATCTCCACACCTTTTACATACCATGTGAGAGTGTGGCTCTTTTAGAAGCTCATATTTTGAATCTAGTCCTACAATCTTTAACTCTTTTATAAAATTACTATCAAGCATTGCGTTAATATTTTTATAAACCGTAGCTAAAGAGAGTGACGGGAAATTTACCTTAATCTTCTCAAAAATATCTTTTACACTTATATGTCCACTCTCATCCATCGATGAGATAATAGCAAGTCGTTGCGGTGTTACTTTGATTTCGCTCTTTTTTAAAAGCTCTATATATTTTTCCATCTTCTCTACTTTTTTTGACTATTATAACATAAAAATAGTTTCTCGTCAAATAAACTATTTTAATTAATAATCATTATCCATTAAATATCTTGTTCTATAATAGCTCTAAATCTTTCAAAATAGATCTCTTTTAAATCTTTTAAATCTTTTTTTATATCGTTACAGATAAATTTATCTCCACCAACTTTGCCTATACGATCAATTTTAAGAGTCCTATTTTTTGCAAAAGATTCAAAAGCATCTACATCATCAACCTCTACAATTGCACGAGAGAAACTCTCACTAAAAATATCTCTTTTTTCATCCAATCTTATACCGACAACTGCACCTTTGTTACTAACTGTTGACATCTTTGCTAAAGTTATAGCAACTCCCCCAACACTAACATCTTTTGCACAATTTAAAAGTCCCTCTTTGTTAGCATCAATTATAAAATTCCATAACATCAACTCTTTTTCAAAATCAATTTTAGGTAATCTACCCTCTACTTTATCAAAAAGCTCTTTCATATAGAGACTACCACCAAATTCACCCTCTGTTTCACCTATGAGATAGAGTACTCCTCCCTCTTTTACAAAAGATGAAGGAAGAGTTTTGTTTTGATCATCATTTAATCCAACCATAACAATACTAGGCGTTGGAAAAACCCCTACTCCATCAGTCTCATTATAAAGCGATACATTTCCACTCACAACTGGCGTATTTAGTGCTTTACAAGCCTCTTTTATCCCTTCACACCCTTTGGCAAACTGCCACATTATCTCTGGGTTTTCAGGATTTCCATAATTTAAACAATCAGTAATCGCTAATGGAGTTGCACCACTCATAGCAACATTTCGTCCACTCTCCATAACAGCCGCTGCCGCTCCTGCTTGTGGATCGATATAACAATACCTTGGATTACAGTCACTACTCACAGCCAAAGCTTTGCCACTCTCTTTTATACGAACAACACTCGCATCTAAACTTCCTGGAGCTTTTATGGTGTTAGTCTGCACCATTGAGTCATACTGCTCATAAATCCATGCTTTATTTACAACCTCTAAAGAGCTAAAGAGTTTATCAAAAGCTTTGGAGTTATCAACTCTATCAAAATCATCTATCGTCGTATCTTTAATACTCTCTAAATAAGATGGCTTTTTAATCGGACGATCTAACACTGGTGCTTCTTCGGTAATTGGGTTAATTGGTATCTCACCTACTAACTCATCACCCCAAAACAGCTCCATGTTTCCGCTATCTGTAACTTCACCAATAACTGCAACATCAAGATCATACTTATCAAATATCTCAATAATCTTATCTTCACAACCTTTTTTAGCACAAATCAACATCCGCTCTTGTGACTCGCTAAGCATAAATTCATAAGGAGTCATACCCTCTTCACGAGCAGGAACTAGAGCTAAATCCATCTTCA
>CAYUSV010000088.1:0-6155 GCA_964447385.1 uncultured Campylobacterales bacterium
ATGATCAAATGGTTGCTTGATTTTTTATTTTTTGTGTTTTTAAGGTTGCACCCCTCTTAATACCTCTTCAAAGCAGCAGAAGCCTCTCTGTCTGCTTGTTTTTTCTTTAATGACTCTCTTTTGTCATGTAGTTTTTTCCCTTTTGCCAATGCAATTTGTACTTTTGCAAAATTCTTATGGTTAAAATAGATACTCAAAGGCACGATTGATAAGCCCTCTTTAGAAGCGCTCTCTTCAAGTTTTCGAATCTGTTTTTTATGTAGTAACAGTTTTCTTGTTCGTCTCTCTTGGGGCTTGAAGTGAGGGTTTGTAGTCGAAGCATAACTAACATGGACATTAAATAAAAACGCTTCGTCTTTGATGATTTTTATAAAGCCATCTTTTAAGTTTACTCTACCTTCTCGAATTGCTTTGGCCTCACTACCGACTAACGATAATCCTGCTTCAAATTTTTCAAGTATCTCATAATCATGAAACGCTTTTTTGTTTCTTGCGACTGTTTTACCCATCACTCATCCTAAAAAATGTACTTCCGCTTCCGCTAAAAAACCAATTTGCTCTGTTAAAGTTACTAAGCTCTTTATATATATCCATACATGGCAAAAACAGATCATTTAGCTCTGATCTACTGTAGTTTTGAAGGATATAGCTTGAATTTAGCAAAGATAACTCTTTTGCAAATTTTGTATCTATAGTATCAAGATAGTTTGCTCTATATTGTTGATAAACTTTTGCAGTATCACACTCTACCTTTGGAGTATGAGTCTCAATTTGTAAAGACATCTCTTCATAAGGCTCTACAATTTCGCCAATACCGCTGACATTTGCACTCTTATAATTATAGATGAAAAATGGCACATCAGCTCCGATTTTTGTACCGATGTCTGCTAATTTATCTTTTGAAAGTTTGAGTTTTAAAACTTCATTGACAAGGTTTAAAAAAGAAGCCGCATCAGAAGAGCCACCACCAAGACCGGCAAATTCTGGGATATTTTTTTTGACAACAACTTTATGCTCTTTGAAAAATGTTTTTGCTTTTTTGCTATCTAATGTAAGATAAGCTTTGTATATGCTGTTTTGTTCCAATTTACATCCAAAATCTCCATCTATGACAAATTTATCCCAAGGGCTCAGTTTTTTTTCAAATGTTATCGTATCAAAGAGATTCTCTACTATCATAAATCTTGAGAGAATTTTATGATAACTATCTCTTGTGCCAACAATTTTTAAAAATATATTGACTTTTGCATGTGCGTTTATAGTCATTTTTTTAAAAGCCTGCTTAAATCTTTAATTTCTCTATTTTGCACTTGAATATTTGCCTGTTTATTAGAAGCTTCAATTCTCTCTTTAAGTTCACCTCTAAGTACTAAAATCTCTCTTGGAGCTTCGATACCTATCTTTACTAAACCTTGGGAGACTTCAACTATCTTGATGACTATATCGTTTCCCAAAAGTATATCTTCTCCCTTTTTTCTACCAAGTATCAACATAATTTAACTCCATTTAATAGATAACTCACTTTATCATCCTTGATTTTAAGTATAGAGAACATTTTATCTAATTTTACAAAATATCTACCTTCATCTTGTATCTTAAAATCATCCAAAGAGAGTTTTCTACCAAGAGTTAAATCTTCATAATCTTTTAGATAAAAATTCTCTCTAAGGTCTAAAAATTCAAGTGGATTTAGTGCTTTTTGTTTTTCATAAAAAAAAGCCCCCTCATTTAAACGCTCTAGTGCGCTCAAAGAGCCTGTAACTCCAAGTTTTTGACTCACAATTTGGGCCATACTTCTTATATAACCACCTTCAGATATAGTTATCTCAAATGTTACAAAAGGGTGTATGTAGTGTATTAACTCTATATCATAAATTTTGCTTGTGATATATTTATGATCAACTTCTTTACCTTCTCGTGCAAGTTTATACGCTCTTATACCATCAACTTTTTTTGCTGAGTATTTTGGAGGCAGATATGTTATCTTGCCTTTTAATGATGTTAGAGTTTTTTTTATACGCTCTTTTTTAAATGGTTTTGTTATATCTACATGCGTTATTTTTTCAATATCCAAAGTCTCACTATCTGCTCCTAACCACAATGTTGCTCTATATGTTTTAGGTGTTTTTTTTAGAAATTGAAATAGTTTTGTATATTTGCCAAAAGCTATTATTAAAACACCTTTTGCAAATGGGTCAAGTGTGCCTGAAAAACCAGCTTTTTTTATACCGTATTGTCTCTTTATTTTGGATAAAAATCTATTTGATCCAATTTGTGCCGGTTTATAAGCAACAAAGAGTCTATCGATGGAGATTTGACTCAAATTCTCTCCACAAATGAGGCTAAGATATCACGAGTTGTGCCACCAAAGTTGATTTTTAGTTTGAACTCTCGTTTGACTTTGCTAACCTCTGTTACCCGTCCAATTCCAAAAATTTTATGTTTTACAAGTGTACCTTTTTTATATGAGGTCGAGCGATCTATCTTTAAAGAGCCTTTATTTACTCCACACTCAGATAAAAACCTACTTTTGCTAAGCAGAGCTCGTTTGCCTTTATAAAATCTACTTGATGAAGAGCTTAGAGTTAACTCTTTTTTAGCTCTTGTGATGGCAACATAACCAAGTCGTCGCTCCTCTTCAATATCTGTACCATCACCAATGAGTGGAAAAAACCCCTCTTCAAGACCTACTACAAATAGATGTTCAAACTCCAAACCTTTACTAGCGTGGATACTCATAATTGAAATACTTCTCTCATCTATTTGATCTTGATCGCTTTGAAGAGCGATATCATTTAAAAAATCATCAAGTGAAGATTCTGGATTTTGAATTATAAAATCTCTAAATAGCCCGTAAAACTCATCAATATTACTAACACGATCTAGTGAATCTGGCAAAGCCTCATAATACTTTTTGATACCAAATGTATCTTCAATGTTGTCAATCAAATCATAAGAAGATTCTTTAGCCAAGAGTTGTAAATCCAATATACTTTGACAAAATTCTTGTATGGTTTTATAAGCTTTTTTACTCACTTGTGGCTCTAAAAGCCCATGTTTTGTGGTTAAAAATGCAAATATAGAGCTTTTGTTATCATTAGCTGCTTTTAAAACCTTATCAATAGTTGCTTTGCCAAGACCTCTTTTGGGTTTATTGATAACTCTTTTAATGGAAAAATCATCGTTTGGATTGGCGATGATACGAAGATAACTTATCAAATCTTTGATCTCAGCTCTCTCATAAAATTTTAAACCACCAACCATCTTATATGGCACTCCTGCGCGGTTAAGACCCTCTTCGATAGATCTGCTAAGAGCATTTATACGATACAAAATCGCAATATCAGCTGGATCAACTCCGCTATTTATAAGTTTTTTTACATTTTGGGATATGATGCGAGCTTCTGTCGCTTCGTCGTGATGATGTAAAACTTCTATCTCTTTGCCTTTGTCTTTGGTTCCTTCTAATTTTTTTCCAAGACGATTTCTGTTATGTTCAATTAATTCATTGGCAGCTTTTAAAATTACATCAGTTGATCTGTAGTTTTTAGTTAATTTTATGATTTTAGTGTCTAAAAATTGATCTTTAAACTCTAAAATATTTTTTATGTTTGCTCCACGCCACCCATAAATACTTTGATCATCATCTCCAACAACACAAAGATTGTTGTGTTCACTACTTAGTTTTTGAAGGAGTTTAAACTGAAGATCATTTGTATCTTGATACTCATCTACCATGATATATTGATACCTCTGGCTTGTTTGTTTTCTAAGTTCATCATTTTTGGAGAGTATTTTAAAAGGTAGAGCCAATAGATCATCAAAATCTACAAGATTATTTTGTGTTAAGTATAATTCATATTTTTGATATATGTTTGCAATTTTTTTATAATTTGGTATCTGTGCAGAGCTTACCGCCTCTTCTGGTGTTATGAGATTGTTTTTAAACCTTGATAACTCATTGCTAATCATAGGAATTGGCAAATCTGTATCAAAGTTTTTAATAATTCTTTTTTTATCATCTGTATCTATGATGACAAATGAGTTGGAACGACCAAGCTCTTGCATGTGAAATTTTAAAAAAAGTAGTCCAAATTTATGAAAAGTACACATAAGTGGCATGTATGAGATTTGTTCATCTATCAGTGAGAGTGCGCGAGATCTCATTTGTGAAGCTGCTTTGTTGGTAAAAGTAAGTGTCAATATACTCGAAGGTGGTATACCGTTTTTAATCAAATAAGCAACTCTAGAGGTAATAGTTTTAGTTTTACCGCTTCCGGCTCCGGCTAAAATAAGTATAGAGCCGTCAATCTGTTGTACGGCATCTTTTTGTGCATCATTTAAATTTGCATAAATTCTTTCCATTTTGACAACTTTAATTTAGAGTTTATTTATAATAATCTATTATATAATATAATAAATAAAAGTTTTATAACAAAATATTATTTAATTTGTTTTTTTTATTATATTTGGTTATAATGATGCAATACCAAAAGAGAGTCGAGGATTTTATATGCTTAAAGATTTTGCAAAGTTAGGGACATTTTTGACAGTTGTTAAGGAGAGAAGTTTTTCAAAAGCTTCTAAAAAACTTGGTATTTCACAACCTGCTGTTACTCAACAGATAAAATGGCTTGAAGATTATCTTGATTCAAAGATTGTTGAGAGAAAGAAAAATGGCATAACGCTGACTAAGTCAGGTGAAGAGCTTTACCGTGTAGCTCTTAGACTTGATAAATGTGTCACTGGTGTTGAAAAAGAGATTATTCGTATCATGAATAAAGAGTTAACTTTTGTTATAGGTGCCTCTTTTACTATAGGAAACTTTGTTCTTCCAACATGTCTAAATGATATAAAAGCCGCTATCTCAAATGATGTTATGATTCAAGTTGATCTCTCTCAAAAGGTTTTAGACCAATTGCTTGATAAAAAAATTGATCTTGCCATCATAGAGTCTCCAATTTTTCTTGATAATATCATCTACAGGGAGTGGATTGAGGATGAGTTGGTTCTTTTTAGTAATCAGCCATTGCCAAAGATGGTAAAACCTGAAGATTTGCACAACTATAGCTGGGTTTGTAGAGAAGAGGAGTCACATACTAGGCGTTTGATGAGCGAAGTACTTGAAGAGGCGAAGCTTGAGTGTAAATCATTTGATATTAAAACAACAGTGACAAGTCCTACTGCTATCAAGCAGACGGTTTTAAAATCACCAAAAGTCGGTAAGCAGACAGTTGCTATGATCTCAAGACAAGTTGTTGAAGATGATATAGAAAATGGTCTTTTATATTGCGCAAAGATTAAAGGTTTGGTATTTAAAAGACCTTTTTATGTAGCTTATTTAAAAGATCGAAAACATGACGCATTTATAGACAAAGTTACAAGTTTCATAATGTCAAGAAGAAGATTTTAATCTTTTATTAAACCCCTGTTTTCTGGGTTTAATAAAAAGATATTTGTTGATTTTTTTACATTTATCTCTTTACTCTTTTTTTTCTGCTTAAGTGATAAATTTATAAAAACAGGTGTATTTTCCAAAATGATTTGTACGATAGAGCCTAAAGGGATTGTGACATAACTTCCTACATTTTGGTGTCCAAAACCTGCTTCAAAGTAGAGATTATCTTCATCTATGCTACAGCTCTCAAAAGTGTACTCAGCTATTACAAAAAGTGTTATAGGTTTAAAATCACTGCTAATTTCTGATGGTAAAGGTGGATCAAATGAAATATCGTCGATATTGGTTAATATTGAGAAAAATTCCCCTTTTTGAAGTAGTAGATCTATGATATCTCTAATATGAAATATCATCAATTCTGAAAAATCTTGATCACCTAAAAAATTATTTACCATCACAAACCCCTAAATTGCACATCTTTAACCACCCTAAAACCAAGTAGTGCGTTCATTATAGCAAAACTTACTATATTTTTAAAATCTTTAACTTTAATTTCTTTTTCAACAATTATTTTATCTTCTAGTAGTTTAGCTCTTTGTGTCCCATAAAATAGAGGTTTTTTGGGTGTATACCATTTTAATCCATCGTAAATTGCAATATTGGCAATGCTTGTATCACACACAAGAGAATCTTTTACCATAATTATATCATCACAAAATCCTCTTTGTTCAAATAAGCTATCAATTTCAGTTCTATC
>CAYUSV010000088.1:6255-8107 GCA_964447385.1 uncultured Campylobacterales bacterium
TAATTTTCGATTTTTAGAGTTTCAAAAAAAAGGGACATAAATTTTCTCACACATCTCTAAATATTCTGATTCAGGGTCACTATCTATTGTAATACCTCCACCACTTTTATAGACAAATCCATCACCATTTTTTTCGATAAATCTAATCATCACAGCAGAGTCAAGGCTTTCTCCATCGAAGACACCAAAAACACCACTGAAAAATCCTCTATCATAATCTTCATATTTTTTGATAATTTTAGTTGTGCTACTTTTTGGTGCACCCGTGATAGAGCCTGCTGGAAGCATAGTTGTTATGATATCGCCCAATCTATCTTGCCAAGAGCTTCCAAGCTCTCCCTTTATCTTGGAGCTTACTTGCAAAAGCTCTCTCTCTCCGGCTTTAATTTTTTCAATATAACGAAACTTTAAAACTCTTACTTTTTCACTTATCATGCTTAAATCATTTCTCAAAAGATCTACAACCATGACATGTTCAGCCATCTCTTTTTTGTTATTTAATATCTTCTGTTTTGCATTTGGAATTGACGCTTCTATGGTGCCTTTCATAGGGTATGTGTAGATTTTGTCCTCTTTTATCTCTATAAATCTCTCTGGTGAAAAACAGACAAATTGATCTTTAAAATAGAGTTTAAATTTCGCATCTGTATAGTCATAAATCTCTTTTAAACTATATGCAATTTCAAGTTTTGAAGAGGAGGTGAGATTTATTAGATAACTGTTACCGGCTCTTATCTCCTCTTGAATTTTATCAAACGCTTTTTTATATTTAGGGTATGAGATAGGATGATAAGTATAAGGTATTTTTTTATTGAAATATATATTTTTTAGGTTAGCACTACATGAGAAATGGATATCACTATCTAGTTTGTCAAGCGCGGTTACATAATGCTCATTTGCTTCAAAATCGATAACAAAAAAGACAGGCTCTCTTTTTTTACCAAAGCTGTTTAGCTTATCTCTAAGAGTCATGTTGATTGTTTATAAAATGATCTAACACAGCCATTCTGGTAAATAGACCATTTTTAACTTGTTCTAAAACTTTACACCTTGGATCTTGCAACATTTGGTCATCTATATCTACATTTCTATGTACAGGACCTGGATGAAGGAGTAGTATATCTCTATCTTTAATCAATTGTTTTGTGATACAAAAATCACTAGCATAATCTTTTAAAGAGGCATAAATCTGATTTGAGTGGCGCTCAGTTTGGGTGCGAAGACTCATGATGATATCTACTTCATCGATGATTTCGTTTATATTGTAACTTTGTCTAAAGTTTTTAGTTTGTGGCATAAAATGTGGAGGAGCCACTAAGATAACTTCAAGACCAAATTTAGTCAAAAGTTCTATATTGCTATTTGCAACACGAGAATTTTTAATATCTCCAATAATCGCTATCTTTTTGCCATCTAACTCTTTTATATACTCTTTGATAGTAAAAAGATCCAAAAGTGCTTGTGTAGGGTGTGCATGTGCTCCATCTCCGCCATTGATAATAGGACAATTAACATAATTTGAGAGTATTTTCGGGACTCCTGCATTTTTATGTCTAATTACTATAGCATCAGGTTCCATGGCATCTAAATTTGCTGCTGTATCAAAGAGAGTTTCCCCTTTGCTTGAAGAGCTTTTTGAGACATCAAGACTAACTACACAAGATCCAAGTCTTTTAGCTGCTATCTCAAAACTGCTTCTAGTTCTAGTTGAGTTTTCAAAAAAGATTGTGATGATAAGTTTCCCAAGAAGTAAATTATCATAGCCATTTTCTTTAAATAATTTAGCTTTTTCAAATATATCTTCAATAGTTTTAATATCTAAATCTTTAGTATTGATTAAATGATTCATGTA
>CAYUSV010000089.1:0-8091 GCA_964447385.1 uncultured Campylobacterales bacterium
TGACCCTCATGCTGGAAAAAACAAAGAGAGATTAATAGCTGATAAGAGAAAAGATATATGTCTAACTTGTCACAAAGACAAAAAGAAATGGATTAAAAATGTAAAAAACAAGCATGGAGCCATAACCAGTAAAAGTGGTGGATGTATAGCTTGTCATGATCCTCACTATACTGGTAAGAGAAAAATGTTAAAGGGAAAAACTCAAAAACACTTATGTCTAACTTGTCACAACAAAAAACTAAAAAGAGATGAAGATGGCAAAACTATAAAAAATATGAAAAGATTTCTTGACAAAAACAAGATACTACACAGTCCTCTTAAACAAGGTGATTGTACAGGTTGCCATAATCCTCACGGCTCAAATAATTATAGAATGTTAAAAGCATCAAGTATAGCCAAACTATGTGTGTCATGTCATACAAATAAGAAAAAATTCATCAAAAAAAGTACCAAAAATGTTCACCCTCCTGTCAAGAAAAATTGTGCAGCTTGCCATGACCCTCATGCTGGAAAAAACAAAGAGAGATTAAAAGCTGATAAGAGAAAAGATATATGTCTAACTTGCCACAAAGATAAAAAGAAGTGGATTAAAAATGTAAAAAACAAACACGGAGCCATAAATCTTAAAAATGGTGGATGCATAGCTTGTCATGATCCTCACTATACTGGCAAAAGAAAAATGTTAAAAGGAAAAACTACAAAAGATTTATGTCTATCTTGTCACAATAAAGAGCTAACAAGAGATGAAGATGGAAAAAAACTTCAAAATATCAAAAAACACTTGCAAAAAAACAAAAAATGGCACTCTCCTGTTAAACAAGGTGAGTGTACAAGCTGCCATAATCCTCACGGGTCTAACAATCATAGAATGTTAAAAGGTCCATATCCAACAAAAAGTATTACACCATTCAAACCAGAGAGCTATATCTGTTTCAACTGTCATCAAGAGAAGAAAATAACCCAGAGAAAAACTACAACCCAGACAAATTTTAGAATAAAAGAAAAAAATCTACACACTATACATGTAAAAGATCGCTCTATTGTTTGTACAACTTGCCATGATGTCCACGGTGCAAAAGAACCAAATCCTCTTATAAAAAACAGAACACAATTTTCTGGCACTGAGTTTAAACTAAGATATATAAAGACTCCAGATGGAGGCTCTTGTAACCCTATATGTCATAATAAAAAAGAGTATGGTAAAGGGTTTAGTAGCACTATGTCTAAATGATTTAATGACTTTTCCTTTTTAATATTAAAATATCAAACCATATTTTTTCCCTTGTTAACATAATTTGGTGGGATTCTCCCACCCTACGACTAAAATGATTAAATTTTAATCACTATAATAATTTAAATCGTTGCATTTTTGAGTAAACTAACCTGGTGTTTTATTATCTTAATCCTTAAGGGGCTTTATGAGTTGGTTTGATGACTATCTAAAACGACTGTTGATTTTACTTGCAAGTGGTGCTATCATATCTGTTGTCGCTATTATGATTTTTAAACCTAGTTCTTGGGGAGAGTATGGTAATTATAGAGGGGATGCTCTCAAAGATGAAGCCTCAAAGCCTATGATATATGGAGATAACAAATCATGTATAAGTTGCCATAAAGAGATAAATAAGCTAGCTAAAGAGAGTAATCATAAAAGATTATCTTGCGAACTGTGTCACAACCCACTATCTGAACATGTAAAAAATGGTAAAAAATTCAAAGATGCAAAAATAGTATCTAAAAAAAGTCAAAATGAGTTGTGTCTTTTATGTCATAAAAAAATCCTTGGTAGAGAAAGCGAATTTCCTAGCATAGACCCTATTAAGCATCTAGATATATTAAAAGTTAAACCAAATACGACATGTACCAAGTGTCATGCAGTACACGCTCCAATGGAAAATATAAACTATGTTAAGAGCTTAAGAGAGCTTAGAGAGAAAAAAAGGCTCCTAAAACAGGAGCAACTCATAGAAGCCAAAGAGCTAGAGAAGCTAGAGCAGGAAAAAGCAAAGGAACTAGATGAAGATTGATCAAGAACTTATAGACAGCGATAGACGAGGGTTTATTGAAAAAGTTGTTAAAGGCTCTATTGGTGGTTCATTAATGCTTATGATACCTATGAGTTCATCTCTTTTTTCAGAAGTTACAGGAGATAAAGAGGTAGAGATTGATCCGATGAACCTTGATGCTAACTACTGTTTTATGGTTGATGTTACTGGTTGTATTGGGTGTGGAAACTGTTGTGTTGCAGATAGAAAAGAGAACAATGTGCCAGAAGATCAGTATAGAACTTGGGTTGAGAGATATGTTGTTGATATTTACAATACAGTTTATGTAGATGCACCAGATGGTGGAGAAAAAGGTTACAATGAGCCTAGAACTGATATAGAAGCTACCATAAAAGAGGCGTTTTTTGTACCAAAGCTTTGTAACATGTGTGAAGATCCTTCATGTGTGCAAGGGTGTCCAATATCTGCTACATTTATAACACCTGATGGTTTTGTTTTGGTAGATAGTGATCATTGTGTTGCTTGCGGATACTGTGTTATAGCTTGTCCATATGGTGTAAGATTTATAAACAAAGAGACAAAAGTTGCTGATAAGTGTACTTGGTGTTATCATAGAGTTAGGAAAGGTAAACTTCCAGCATGTGTAGCTGCCTGTCCTACAGGAGCTAGAAAGTTTGGTGATTTAAATGATCCAACAAGCGAAGTGGCAAAAATATATAGAAGCAAAGATCTTTTAAAAGTGCTTAAACCTGAACTTGGAAATGAACCTGTGCTTTACTATGTCAATTCAAGAGAGGAGATAATCTAATGCAAGATTTAGGTTTTGTTTTTCCAAATGACCTTCACATTCATTGGAACTTAATGGTTGTTGTCTATCCCTATATATTGGGTATGGTAGCTGGTGCTTTTTTTATCTCATCGCTATCAAGAGTTTTTGGTGCCATTTCACTAGTGTCAATTTCAAAATTTTCACTAATTTTTGCTCTATCTTGGCTCCCTTTTGTAACAATTCCACTGATAAACCATTTAGGTCATCCTGAGCGTGCATTAAATATGATACTAACACCAAATCTTCAAAGTCCATCACTAATGGCAGGTTTTGGTATACTGTTTTCTTTATATGCAGTTTTTCTCATATTAGAGGTTTTGTTTGTATATAGATATGAATTTGTAACTCTTAGAAACAATGCAACCGGCTTTAAAAAGAGATTTTACAATGCACTTTTGTTAGGTACAGATGATAGATCAGCCAAAAGTCGTAAAAGAGATATACGAATCTCTATGATGCTTAGCTCCATTGGTATTCCACTAGCTGCTATTTTAAATGGATATGAAGGGTTTGTGCTTGGGACTATTGATGCATTTTTACTTTGGAATACACCTCTTATGCCTATAATATTCTTTTTTTCAGCACTTGTATCTGGAGTTGCTGGAGTTATATTTTTCTATATATTGGCAAAAACAGTTACTGGAAAACTTGCTGATATTGAAACAGAAACATTAAGAACTTTGACTAAGATATTGTGGGCATTGTTCGCATTTACATTTGCAGTACAAATGTTAGATATTGCATCTTTAGCATATGCAAGTACTCAAAAATGGGATTTGATTAAATCCCTCTTAGATGGTCCACTTAATTTTTCATACTGGACTATGCAAGTATTAGTTTTAAGTGTTGTTCCATCAATTATACTAGCTATTTTATCACTTAGGCTTATAGGTAGGGGAATAATTTTATTTTTCTTACCTATTGCATCATTTATGATTTTAGCAGAAGTGTTTTTTATGCGATGGAATACAGTTATAGGCGGGCAGATATTGGCAAAGAGTGAGAGAGGATTTTCTACTTATCACCCTTTGATGTTTGAGAAAGAGGGGATATTGGTGAGTGCTGTTTTATTGATTGCTCCGATTGTTCTTTTTTGGATACTTAGTAAAGTTTTTCCATTATGGGATACGGATAGAATCAAGCGACATATTACAAACTACAAAAGATAAAAACTATTAAAAGGAGAAGATATGAAATTTCGTAATATACTTGCGATTATGGTTTTGCTTTGCTTTACAAGTCAAGCATTTGCAACAACAAAGGCATCAACAAAGGTAAGGCAAGAGGCTATAAAGGATAAAAATGACAAGTGTGTAACTTGTCATATGAAAGAGTCAAGATCACTAACAAAGCAGTGGGAACACTCAGCACATGAGGTTGCTGATGTAGGTTGTTATACTTGTCATGCTACTAGCAAAGACAACGAGTATGGCTATATGCATGAGGGGGAGTTTATATCTACTATATTATCTCCAAATGATTGTAAATTCTGTCATGAAAAAGAGACTAAAGAGATGACAAACTCTCACCACGCAACAGCAGGTCAAATCACTGCTTCACTTGACAATATGCTAGCAGAGACCATAGCCTCAATGCCAGATACTATTGCAGATGCGGTTAGCGGTTGTTGGCAGTGTCACGGCTCTATTATTAAGCTTGAAAAAGATAAAAATGGTAGAAAAATCTTTAATGCTGAGGGTGCTCCTAAACTAGATTATAAAACTTGGCCAAACTCTGGAATTGGTCGTATAAATCCAGATGGTAGTCGTGGTAGTTGTAATGCATGTCACTCAAAACATAGTTTTGATTCAAGCAGAGCTCGTCAACCTGAAAACTGTGGTAAGTGTCACATGGGACCAGATCATCCTCAAAAAGAGATTTATGAAGAGTCAAAACACGGTATTGCATATTATGCTGCACCAAAAGGTGAAGGTCCAAGAGGTATGAATATCTATAAACAAGGTCAATGGGTACTTGGAAAAGATTATTTTGAAGCACCTACTTGCTCAACTTGTCATATGGGAGCTTATAGAAAATCAAACGGCAGCATTGTCAAGGGAACTCATAATGTTGGAGATAGAATATCTTGGACACTGCGTCCAGCAATTTCACAAAAACTTAATCGTGTAACTTTTGAAGATGGAACTACTCAAGATATTACAGGTGAAAAACCGCCAAAAATTGGCTCTACTCAAACTTATAAAAGTTACGAGTTAAAAGATGATGAGCTTAAAAAAGTATTGACTGAAAAAGTTGTCAAGAAAGTTCTCTCTTGGAAAAAGAGAAGAGGTAACATGATGAAAGTTTGTAATACCTGCCACTCAACTCCAAAAGTTGAAAATTTCTATAAACAGTATGATGATTTGGTAAACACATATAATGTTAAGTTTGCTATGCCAGGTCTATCTTTAGTAAATGAGATGAAAAAAGATAAAATTTGGAAAAATTCAGGTTTTCAAACAGAACAAGAGGATTTAGGTTATATCTGGTTTGAAATTTGGCATCATGAGGGTAGAAGAGCTAGAATGGGTGCTGCTATGATGGGCCCAGATTATACTCATTGGCATGGTATGTATGAGGTTTCAAGACACTTTTATAATAAATTTATACCAAAAGTACAAAAACTAGCTGATAAAGCTGGACAAGGTGAAAAGTATAAAAAACTTATAAAAGAGATTATGGATAGACCTGAACATAAATGGAATGAGACAGGTGGTAATCCTGAACTTCTAAAAAAGATAGAAGCTGAAAATAAAGAGAGATATGGTAAAGACAATAAATAATAAAACAAAGGGGCATTTAAGCCTCTTTGTTTATAAAATATAAGGAAATTAATGAGACTTTTTTTAACACTATTTTTAATAACACTACCACTTTTTGCATCATCAGCATTTTTTGAAAAAATTGAAAAGTTAGATGTTGGCATGGGGGAGTATACGCTGGCTAAAGAGATAAACAGTACACAAAAAAATAGTGCTAAAAAAAATCCCTTAAAGACAAATAGTGACAAAACATATCAGTTTAAAGATGCTGATATATATGTTACAGTAGATAAGAAGAGTGATAAGGCTATTGTGCTTTATAAAATTTTTGATGATCAAAATGCAACTGAGCTAAAAAGAGTTTTAGGTGGAGCTGTTTTGACATATGGAGAGCCTACTATTATGTCTCACGGTAATATAGTCTATTGGGTTTATGGGAATAATGGCTCACTTATAACAAAAGATGATTATGAGCAGTGGAGAGATAAACAGCTTAAAGGCAGCGATGAGAACAAATCAGCACACGGTGTAGATTATTCAAATTTAGAAAAATTATATACCATAAAGCTAAGTAGTACAAAAATGTTTGAGAGTGCGGACAAGTTTGATAATGCAAAAGCTTATCTCATCATAAGCTCTGAAAAATTGCTTAAAAAAATACTCAAAGATTAATTGTGTCAAAAAAACATAATATACGAATAAGTGCTTTTGGACTTGCTAAGGGTGATAATCTTATAAGTGAAGATAGTTATAGTGTTAGAACTTTTGATGATATAATCATAGGTATAATAGCTGATGGTGTTGGCGGTACTGGTGAAGGTGAAAAAGCTTCACGAAGAGTTGTTGATTATCTAAATAATAACTTTAAAAATCGTCCAAAAGCTTGGAATATACCAAAGTCTCTTAAACTTTTTATAAAAAATATCAACAATATCCTCTATCAAAATTCACAAGAACAGTACGGTAGTTCTAAACTTCTTACTACTTTAGCAATAGTTGTCATACACAACAATCGTCTCTATGGTGTAAATGTTGGAGATTCAAGAATATACTTACATCGTGAAAATTCACTAAAACAACTAAGTTTTGATCATAACGATAGTGAAAAAGATCATCTACTAACTCAAGCAATTGGTGGTGATGAAGATGTAAACCCATACTTTTTTGAAAATGATTTAAAAGATGGAGATAAACTTCTGTTGTGTAGTGATGGGTTATACACTATATTTAATGAGAAGAGTTTGAGTGAAAAAATGTTTTTGAGTGCAACATCTTTAATTAAACAGGCAAGCAAGTCTGTAGATGATGACTTAAATGATGATACTTCTGCTGTTATTATCGAAATCAAGCAGTTAAATCCTGTTGCACTTCTTAAAATGAAAAATTTACCTATACCAAAAACTCTTAGTGAAGGTGATAATATAGATGGATTTATCTTAGAGACTTCATTAGCGCCTTCTATGAGAAGTTGGATTGCAAAAGATGGTGATAAAAAGATAGTTATAAAATTTGCAGATATAAAAGCAATAGATGATGAATGGATGTTGGATATATTTATCAAAGAGCTATGGAATGCTACAAGATTAAAAGCTGGTTTTTCACCAAAAGCTTGGATACCTGAAAATAGAACTAGTAGATATTATGTTATGGAATATATTGAAGGTGGAGATTTACACGCATATATAGAACGAAATAAAAAACTTAGTGTAGATGATACTATCTCACTTGCTAGATTTATGCTAAAAGCTAGTATATATCTTGCTGGTTACGATTTAGCACACGGTGACATCAAACCTGAAAACATCATGCTTACCAAAAGAAAAGATCAGCTAATATTTAAACTTATAGATTTTGGTCTTATCACAGAGTTTTTCTCCACAGATTCTAAAGCAGGAACTCCATCATATTTAGCTCCTGAACGCTTTTTAGGAGCTACTATCAGTGAAAAAACAGAAATTTTTAGTATAGGTGTGACTCTATATTTTGTATTAACTGGTGAATTACCATACGGTGATATAGGAAATCAAGATAGTCCAACATATACTCCACCCGTACGACCAAAAGAGTATAACAATAAAATTCCAGATTGGTTAGATCATATCATACTTCGCTCTATTAGTATATATGAGGATAAAAGATACTCTATTTATAGTGAAATGCTATTTGATATCGACAATAGCGATAAAGTCAAACCTTTTTTCTCACAAGATACCTCCTTTGTAGAAAAAACCCCTTTAAAATTTTATCAAGTTGGGTTTCTTTTGATGTTGATTCTAAATATTATTTTAATAATAGCTCTTATTGAGTAGTTAAGTTTTAATCAATGATTCGAGATATAGTCACTCACCCAGACAAACGGATAAACATCATCTCTCCAGACTTAAGAGCTTTTGATGATGACTTACTATCTGTTATAGAAGATCTAAAAGATACCATAACAGCTCACAATACAGATGCCTTAGCCGCAATCCAGATAGCTATCCCCTTTTCACTT
>CAYUSV010000090.1:0-8013 GCA_964447385.1 uncultured Campylobacterales bacterium
TTCCATCTTTGTAGTTTGTCTCTAGTTTATCTATAAAAGCATCATCAGGGATGAGTAAGATATTTTGGTGTTTTTGTAGACTTTCGCTTTTGATGGTACTGTTTTGATTTTGTTGTTTGGTTATCGTTTTTTGGGTGATTGTGAGGGTTAAAAGGTTCCCTTTTGTTTTGATATCTATTTTGGATTCATCGCCACCTGGTATATTTAACTCAAGATAGTAGTCATCTCCTCTATCTGTAAATTGTAGTCTATTTGTCTGTGCAAAGTTATCAAAAAGATCTTTGAAAAATGGATCATCTTTTGATAGTTTTTCAAATTCGCTAGAGAGATCACCCAAACCTTTTTCCATCTCTTTGAGCCCTTTTTGAAGTTGTTCTTGCATCTCTTTCATTCCTTCTTTTATACCCTCTTGGAGTTTTTGATTGCCAAAGATATTTGCAAATAGTCTGTTTAAATCCTCTTTGATCTGCTCCTCATTAAACATATCTTCTGGTTTGATTTGGTTTTGAGTTTGATGTGGGGTATTTAGCTCTTTGACTTCTTTTTCGATCGATTCTTTCTCTATTTCGACGGTGATGTTTGGTTGCTCTTTTTCTGTTTTGGTGGTTTGTGTATCAGACGGTTTATTTAGCAAGTATGCTTGATATCCTATGATCGCAACTAAGACAAAACCGATAACTATTATGATGTTTTTGTTCATAAAAATTCCTCTCGTTTTTTATCCATATCTTAACATATCATTGTGAAATAATAAATTTTACAACATGAGGCTTTTGAAAATATAGATAATAGATGATATATATAACAACGCCTATATAGAGCGTTCCAATCCCTATAAACAGATACCCAACACTAAAAATCTTTTTTTCTGCAACGATTTCATCTTGGTTTTTTGTTGTGATTTGATATCGGTTTTGAGAGAGCATATTTTTATATAGGTTGGTTTTTTCATCTTTTGTGAGTGTTTTATCACTGTTTACTTCATTGTAAAAATCATCAAAAATAGCTTGATATTTGACCCTAGCTTTTTTCTCTTGGATTAAGAAAATGATTCCAATAGGAAAGGCAAATATCATAATTATCGTAGTCATGGGTTACTTTTTCTTAATGCCATTCTCATCTATGGTTATGATGTTCTCATTTTGAAGTTTGGTGAGTGCTTTTTTAAAGTTTTTTTTGCTTAGTTCAAAAGTTTTTTTGATATCGTTTGCATCGCTTTTGTAGTTGTATGGTAGATGATTATGCTTATTTAAAAGAGTGATAATCTTTTGAGTTATTATGCTATCTTTGTCTTTTCCAATGGGCTGAAGCGAGATATCAAACTTTGCATCATCTCGTACTTTTTTGATATAGCCTGTTTTGTGTTCTCCTATCTTTATCTCTTGAAATATCTCATCGTTATAGATCATACCCTCGTAACGGTTGTCTGCTATGACTTTGTATCCAAGAGGTGTTTTAGCGATGATAAAGATATCAGCAATTTTGATATTTTGCATAGCTTTTAAGTCCCTATCTAGATATTTTCCTATACGGCTATCACCAAAAAGTCTATCAGTTTTTTCATCATAAGCAACTCTTAGTATCTGTTTTTTGCCCAGTTGAAATGGAGTCTTTTGTGCAGATTTTGGTACAAATAGATCTTTTGGTAATCCCCAATCGACAAAAGCTCCAATAGCTGTAACATCTACAACTTCAAAAAGTCCAAACTCTCCAAGCATAGCTTTTGGTTTTTTTGTAGTAGCTACTATACGATCCAAAGAGTCAGTATAGAGAAAAACATCTATCTCATCACCCAAAAGCATGTCATCTGTGACATATCTACGAGGTAAAAGCACATCTTCTTCATAGTTGTTTGTAGTCAAAAATAGCCCATGATCGCTATCTCTGTCGATCTTTAGTCGATTTATAACTCCTAGTTTTAGTATATCGTTCAATAGTGCTTCTCCTCGTTATCAATAGCTCTTTTTTTATGTTTATCTTTTGTAAAGCTCTTTTTTCGTTTTATCATCTGTAGTCTATTTGCGCCGTGTAGCGTCTGTTTTTGTATCTCTTGTATCTCTTTTGTACTCTCTGGTAAATTGGCAGTAATCTCAACAAATTTTTCAAGCTCTATATGATAATGGTTGTTTAAGTCTACTTTTTCTATATTTTCCAAAGGCTTAAATATCCGATCTCTAAGCTCTTTAAAAGAGTCTTTATCTGAGCCCTCTTTTAGAAAAAAGCTAACAACTCTATTTACAAATCGCTCTAGTTCTCTGGTATACTTTACGCGCTTGTACTTTTGTATCTGTTTTTCTGTGAACATGTTAAATTTATAGCCTTTATAACTTTGCTTTTGCATTATAGCTAAAATTATAAATATATAATACTTGTGAATATTTATTTGACTTTGTTAAAAAAAACAGTATAATGCGATTTTTAAAAGATTAAGGAAATAGATGAAACAAATTATAAAAATTGTACTATATTTTATACTTGTTACTGCATTTATAAACTGTGGCGGAAGCGGTGGTTCTGATAAAACAGTTGCAGGTGTAATTTTAGATGGTGATGGTGAAGTTGTTGACCAACCGACAATAGAGGTATCTAATATAGAAGTTTTAGATATGCCAAAAACCACTCCATGTAAAGATGGAGAGTATTTGAGGCTGAAGACAGATGAATGTTTACCTCTTAAAAATCCTACATGGGGATTTATAGGGTTTACAGTACCTGATGAAAATGTTTACAACTTAACAGAATGCACGCAAAAGGCACTAGTAGCACTTATGGATGCACTTCCGATAGGAGGTGGTAAGATAGTCATGCCTGAGTGTAAGATTGAGATAAAAAATGGTATTGATTTGCCAAGTAACATTATCTTGGAAGGTGCTGGAATTGGTAAAACTATCATAAGTAATACTCTTGTGGATAACAATTTAAGCTCTGCAATAAGAATCAACGAGAGTAATATAGTTCTTAGAAATTTTACAATTGACGGCAATAGTGTCTCTTTAAATGGAATTGATGCATATTCGATGCCAACTGGGGCAAATATACTTGTAGAGTTTATTGAGGCTAAAAACTTTAAATCAGACCAAGGCTCTGGTATCTCATTTCTTACTAAGGTTGATAGACATTATTCAAGAATAACAGTTAGATATTGTATCAGTCATAACTCTTTGCATGGTATTAATGTTGGAATTGGTACATATGCAAAGATGTTAATTTATTCAAATCAAGCATATAACAATAGAAATTATGGATTAGATATGAGTGGAACTTATGGTATTGAGGTTGCTGGGAATTATCTTCATAACAATGATGTTACAGGTGCAAAATCACCAAATGGAAATTTAATTACTTATCATCATAATGATATAAATTTCAATAAAATAGGTGGGATTTCGTATATGGGAGGAGGTTGGTATTATTCTATAACTTTAGAGGAAAATGACTTATCAGACAATGGAGGATTAGCCTTTAATGCTTCAAGTGCAAGTTTTAGGAAATTGATACTTAAAAACAATATAGTCACAGAAAGCATAGATGAAAACGGTTATAGTATTGGTGCAAGTGGAGTTAAATTTGTTGATGTCTATGGTGATCATGGACGAATCTGGAGTGAAACCGATAGCAATATAACGTATTATTAATGTTTTTATAGGGATAAAAAATGCACTATATTTTAAAAGCTATCTTGGGAGTGATGACAATTATCACTTTCACAAGTTGTGGCAGCTCAAATAATCCACCTACAAGTTCTGTATATCTGGAAGTTCCCCAAAATGCACCTTGTAGTGGAGATCAGTTTTACAGACTAAAGAGTAAAGAGTGTAAGCCTCTTAAAAATCCTTCATGGGGATTTGCTGGATTTGAAGTGCCTAGTGAAAATGTTTATACTTTGCAAGATCAAAATTGTACACAAGAGGCGTTAAAATCAATCATCGATAATTTGCCAAAAGAGGGCGGAAAGATAATTTTGCCCGAGTGTACCATCTTGATGCAAGATGGTATAGTTTTACCTAGCAATGTTATCCTAGAGGGTGCAGGAGTTGGCAAGACGATTTTGAGCAATCGTGGTGATTCTGCTGTTAGTCTTCACGGAGAAAATATAATAGTGAGAAATTTTACACTTGAAGGTAACAGTGCATCTTTAAATGGTATCAATGGATATAGAACAAAAGGAAATGTTTTAGTAGAGTTTATCGAAGCTAGAAACTTCAAATCAGATCAAGGATCTGGTATATCATTTTTGACAGTAGATACTTTAGAAAACTCTAGAGTGACTATCAGATACTGTGATACTTCAAACTCTTTACACGGAATCGCTGTAAAAGTACACACATCTGCAAAGATGTTAATTTACTCAAATCAAGCATACAGCAATAGTAACTATGGCATAGATATGAGTACAACTTCAGATATAGAGGTCGCTGGAAATTATCTGCATGATAACTATGTAGCAGGTGCAAAATCTCCCCTAGCAGATAACATCATCTACCATCACAATGATGTAAATTTTAACGGTAAATCACCAACCAAATTTGATAATGCAGGATTAGTTTATATGGGGTCAAACCCAACTGCAACGATTATCGTGGAAAACAACAACCTATCAAACAATGGTGGAAAAGCATTTGAGTGCTGGAATGCAAAATTTAACCATCTGATACTAAGAGACAATATTGTCACAGGGAGTTTAGATGTCAATGGATATAGCATAGGTATAGTTGGTGTAAATCTAGTCGATGTGTATGGCAATCATGGTAGGATATGGGATGAAAAAAGCGGTAATGTAAATAAGTATTAGGAAAAAGATGACATCAAAGGTAAAAATAGATAGCAAAGAAGTTCTCTACTCAAAAGGTAACAATGACGAGTGTTATACGCCAAGTTATGGTGTAAAGCCGATACTGGAGTTTATTCCAAAAGATAAAATTATATGGTGTCCTTTTGATAAAAAAGAGAGTGAATTTGTAAAGCAGATATCTAAGATAAATGAGGTTATTTATACCCATATAGACAATGGAGAAGATTTTTTTGAGTATGAGCCAAAAGAGTGGGATATCATCATCTCAAACCCACCTTTTACAAATAAAAGAAAATTTTTTGAAAGAGCATTAAGTTTTGACAAACCATTTGCACTAATTATGGCAAATACATGGCTAAATGATTCAGCACCTAAACAACTTTTTAAAGATAAAGATTTGCAACTTTTGATGTTTGATAAACGCATGAAGTTTATAAGCCCCGATGGAAGAGACAATAGTAAGATAACTTTTAGCAGTAGTTATTTTTGTTATGATTTTTTGCCAAAGCAGATAGTGATGAGAGAGTTAAAAATTACTTAACTCTCAACATCACGGTTATGATATATTAATACCCGTAATTTAACTAACTATATATAATCTTGACAATAAACCCATATTATATTATACTATGTTAAGCAAGGAGATATCATGAAAGTATCAAAAGAGACAAAAGAGCAGACAAAAGCAAAGATTTTAAGTGCCGCTGTGGATCTTATCATCCAAAAGGGGTTTAAAAATGCTTCGATGAGAGAGATGGCAAAAAATGCTGGGGTTAGTAATCCTACTATTTATAACTATTTTCCTACAAAAGAGAAGATTTTGTATGAGTATATCAAGCAAAAGCATGTTGAGTGTATGGCTATATTGAAAGGGATTGAGGATTTTCATACTTTTTCGCTTAGAGAGCAGTTGCAAACTTTGATAGAGACTGAGCTAGAGTTGTATCTGGAAGATCGAGAGTTTATCATTCAGATTTCTGAGATGGTGTTTTTCTCTTCTAGTGTCAAGATAGAGTCACTTTATGATACAAAAGAGCTTTTTATCCAGATGGTAGATGAGATGTTAGATATCGCTATAGAAGCCGGTGAGATAGAGGATCAGCCGTTTCGCAAACATTTGGCGCTTTTGTTTTGGGACTATTATATCTCTGTTGTGGCTTATTGGGTCAAAGATGACTCTGAGATGTTTGAAAACACGACAGCTTTTATCGACCACTCTATGGGTGTGATAGAGGCACTTTTAAACTCAAATATCCTCACAAAAGTCTCTGACCTTGGCATGTTTATGTTTAAAACACATCTTCTTAGCTCTTTGGAGAGGTTTGCTACACAAGGTAGCAAATTTAAAGGTATAAAGAGAAAATTGGGGGATATTTTAAATGGATAATATACTCCCAACTACAAAATTATCAAGAGGCAAGGTACTTGGTAAGGCATTGATAAAGATTACGGCTACTGCTTCAAAAAACAGGCTCAAACGAACTTTTTTTAAAAATAATGAAAAAGAGAAGCTTGTAAAAGATAACCATAAAGATATAGCAAAAATCATCATGGACGCTTTGGGTGAGTTAAAAGGAGTATCTGTTAAGATTGCTCAACAGGTTGGACTTGGGATGGGGTTTTTGCCACAAGAGTATTTAGATGAGATTACAAAATCTTTTAACGATATTCCACCTATCAATAAAGCGCTTATTCGAAAAATCATAAAAACAGAGTTAGGATCTGATGCTAGAGAGTTGTTTGATAGTTTTGATATGAGTCCATTTGCAGCAGCTAGTCTTGGACAGGTGCATCTGGCACTTTTAGATAAAACGGAGTTAGCTTTAAAGGTGCAGTATCCAGGTATCAAAAAAAGTATCGAGAGTGATATGACTGTTTTGCACTTTGGATTGAAGCGGTTTGCAAAGGGGCAAAACATAGATCATATCATCGGTGAGATACAAGAGCGACTTTATGAAGAAGTTGATTATGAGTTAGAGGCGAAAAATACAGATTTTTTCAGAGAAAACCTTGGTATGGAAGATATCGTCATACCAGATATATACTATAAGTTCTCAACAGATAAAGTGCTATGTTCTTTAAAGCTTAATGGTGTAGATTTGGAGAGATTTTTGGAGTTATCTCCCTCACAAAAACAGAAAGATCACTATGCACAATTAATCTTTGATAGCTTTTTTCGCTCACTTTATACTCTCAAAAAAGTACATGCAGACCCAAATCCTGGGAATTTTCTCTTTTTAGAAGATGATAAGCTTGGCATGATTGATTTTGGTTGTGTAAAGTCGGTAGATGATGATTTTTTACACTCTTACAACAATTTACACCTAAGCCTTATGCAAGGAGCAGTAGATATAGATATAGTTGGACAATATGTCGCACTTGGCATGATAGATAAATCAGATGAGAAAAGTATGTTGAGTTTTTACCAAGAGATAATAAAGCCGTTAGATAGGCTCTATATCGAACCTTTTGTTAATGGTGTTTATGATTTTAAAAAACACGGTGATTTTTCAAAAAGAGGGTTTGATATGATATTTGAGATTCAGAAAAAACAGGTGCATTCTGTGCACAAGCTAAACCAAGAGTTTATCTTTTTAGATAGGGCTCTTTTGGGGTATTATGCTATATTTGAGAAACTTGGGGCAAAGATCGATACTAGTGGTGCAAAAGCTATTATGATG
Organism: uncultured Campylobacterales bacterium; assembly: GCA_964447385.1. Classification (GTDB taxonomy): domain Bacteria; phylum Campylobacterota; class Campylobacteria; order Campylobacterales; family QNZT01; genus SZUA-1433. Next base: position 7,474 of record CAYUSV010000090.1, read on the forward strand.
GAGTATAAAAAGAGAAAAGTTGATGCATGATAAGTCCAAATAAGATAAGATTTTTAGTACCGATAAGCTTTTTTGCATTTATTTGTTGGATAATTTTTATGGCAGATAGTGGAGAGAAGAGTGTCTTTTTTGATTTGGTAAAGGCTCTTCCCTATGGCGATAAAGTAGGGCATGTTGTACTTTATGGAGTATTAGCACTGCTTTTAAATTTTGCACTCAATTTTAGATGGGTTAAAATCTTGGGCTTTCATATGCAGGTAGGTGCATTGATGGTTTTTGCATTTGCATTTGTTGAAGAGCTTTCACAATATTTTTTTGTAAATCGTACACTTGATGAATATGATATGCTTGCAGACTTTGTGGGTGTTTTGTTGTTTTCTTTGATTAAGCCAAGAAGGGTAGGTAGGAGTGATTTTAAAAATACTAAGCGGTAGAGGCAGGGTCATTACATTCTAAAAACAATGATATAATTAGCTTAAAAAGGCTAGGGCTGTAAATAAGAGGGCATGTGGTATGCATCCAATAACACAATCAAAACAA
>CAYUSV010000091.1:0-6464 GCA_964447385.1 uncultured Campylobacterales bacterium
TGACAGCATCAGTGATACCAAGCAAACTAATTTGTATTTTGGTGGAACAGAGGGGAATTGAACCCCTGTCCAAAAACCGGTCTATATTCTAACTTCTACATGCTTAGCAGCGATGTTAAATCTTCAATAAAACCTGCCCATCGCTCACCGACTAGTTTTATCTAAGCCCAAAGATACCCTACAAAGCTACGCTTTGCAAGGATCCCATTCTCGACGAGATGCTGGGGCGCACATATCGTTAAAGCTACTTTTGTTTTATATGAAGCTATGCCAACCCTAAGTAACCAAGAGCGACTGACATAACTGACCGGCTTTAAGCTCTTACGCCGCTAATGCGTGCGCAGGTCTATAATCTGTATTGTTTGCGTTTAAATTAACGAGATAGTTTTAAGTCTTTACAAAGACTACATGCCGTCAGAACCAACCCGCTCCTGTCGAAAGCCAAGTCTGTCCCATACAGAGTCAATATAGCACAAATTGAGCCATTTGTCAAGCTTTGCAAACTACCTTGTCTTTTAATGACTCTATTATATCAATAAGAACAGTATCTGCGATCTGGTGAGATACTTGACAAGTTCCAGCTGCCATATGTCCTCCACCGTTATAATTTAGCATGATATCTCCGATATTTGCCTCTGAAGTTCTGTTTATGATAGATTTTCCTACTGCAAAAACAGTATTTTGTTTTTTAAATCCCCAGATATGATGAATAGAAACATTTGTTTCAGGGAAAAGTGCATAAATCATAAAACGATTTCCAGGATATATGATCTCCTCTTCTCGTAAATCTAACACAACAACATTGTTATGTATAGTTGAACATCGTTTAAGTTGGTCGATGAACTCTTCGCTGTATCTGTTGTAAAGCTCTACGCGTTCTTTTACATCATCTAATCCCATGATTTCATCTATTGTATGATCTTTGCAAGCATCTATGAGATTCATCATAAGATTGTAGTTTGAGATGGTAAAATCTCTAAATCTACCAAGACCGGTTCTTGAGTCCATTAGAAAACTCAAAAGCTCCCATCCTATTGGATTTAAGATATCATTTTTTGTAAACATAGCAGCGTCAGCTTTGTTTGCTGCATCCATCATAGGGGTAAATTTTTTTGGAAACTTAGCCCCTCCTCCATAAAAGTGATAAACTACTTCAGCAGCTGAGGGTGCATCTGGAAGTATGATATGGTTGCTTTTTATCTTTTTATTTCTTACTGTTTCACTCAGATGATGATCAAACGCAATTCCTACACCATCTACATAAGGTAGATTTGTCGTGATATCATTTTCTGTGATCTCTATGATACCATCTTGCATATCTTTTGGATGTACAAACTTGATATCATCAATTAGATTAAGATGTTTTAAAAGTACGGCACATACTAAACCGTCCATATCACTTCGTGTTACAAGCCTATGTTTTTTATTTATCATTAAATATTCCTAATTATAAAGATTTTGTTATATCTTCTAATATCGACTGTTTTAGGTATATCTTGAAGTGAAAGTCTAATGTATAATTGTTTTTAGGAGTTTATCTCCTCTTTTATAGTTTTTGCTAACTTTTGCATATCTTTTATCTTTTCATCAAATGAGAGACTCTCATCAAGCATGATTGATACAAAAGCACTTCCTACAATCACTCCATCAACATCAACAGCTTTACTTTTTGCTGTTTTAGCATTGACACCAAAACCGATATAAATATCAGTATCAGAGGTACTTCTGATATCTGAGATTATACGACCTAAATTTTCCTCTTTGCCACTTCCTGTGATACCCGCATATGCGACAAGATAGATAAATTTTTGAGAATTTTGAAGTATATCCTCAACTCTTTGGCGTGAGTCTGTAGGTGCTACAAAATCTATTAGAGCGAGACCATTTTGTATAAATTGTTCTTTATATATTTTGCTCTCCTCAAAAGGAAGATCAGGGATGATAAAACCGCTAATACCGATATTTTTTGCCTCTCTTATAAAAGAGGTGACACCTCTTTTATAAAAAGGGTTAAAGTATCCCATCCAAAGGGTATCAATTTGGGGAGCTATTTTAGAAGAGACTTCTAAAAGTTGGTCAATTTTAAAACCATTTTGAAGTGATTTTAAATTTGCCTCTTCAATTACCGGTCCATCAGCCATAGGATCAGAAAATGGTATACCAAGCTCTAATGTATCAACCCCTGCATCTTTTAAAGCAAGTGCGGCATCTTCAGTAAAGTCTATATCGGGGTACCCTGTGGTTATATATGCAACAAGTTTTTTCAAAAAAAGGCTCCATTATTTGGCATTATTTGGGATTATATCAAATTTTGGGTAAAATCGAATCAATTTAGAATAGGGGAAAGTCTAATGAGTTCATATAGTCAAAAAAACACCAAGAAAGTAACCGTAAGCACTATAAAGGGTATGAAATCCATCGAGCCTATTACTATGGTAACAGCTTATGATACTCTTTTTGCAAAACTTTTTAATCAAAGCGTAGAGATTATTTTGGTAGGGGATTCGTTAAACATGAGCTTTAGTGGAAAGCCAGATACGCTTTCAGCAAACATGGAGCTTATGATTTATCATACAAGAGCTGTTTGTAATGGTGCAAATAGACCTTTGATTGTATTTGATATGCCTTTTGGCTCTTATACAACAAAAGATAGAGCTTTGAAAAATGCTACAAGAGTTTACAGAGAGACTGATGCTCAGGCTGTCAAAATTGAGGGCGGTCGAAAGAGAGCAAAGATCATAAAGACTTTAACAAAAAATTCAGTGGCTGTCATGGGGCATATCGGCTTGATGCCACAATTTGTCAGAAGTGAAGGCGGCTATAAAGTCAAAGGCAAAAATGAAAAAAATATAAAAGAGTTGGTAGAAGATGCAAAAGCTATAGAAGATGCAGGAGCATTTGCGATGGTAATAGAGGGTGTGAAATGTGAAGCGGCAAAAGCTATCACAGAAGCTGTCTCAATTCCAACCATTGGTATAGGCGCTGGGGTTGACACAGATGGTCAAGTCTTGGTTTGGAGTGACATGTTTGGTTTTTTTGAAGATTTTAGACCAAAATTTGCAAAACAGTATTTAGATGGTGCAAAGTTGATAAGAGATGCATTGGATGTTTATGTGGATGAGGTTAAGACAAAAGCATTTCCAAGCAAGGAGTATACCTACTGATGGAGAGGATTGTTGAAGTAGAGAAGATTTCATTTGATAACGAAGAGGAGATTACACTTCGTCCAAGTTGTTGGGATGAGTATATAGGTCAAAAACAGATCAAAAAAAATCTTCAAGTTTTCATAAAAGCGGCAAAAAAACGAAATGAGAGTTTAGATCATGTGCTCTTTTTTGGACCCCCTGGGCTTGGGAAAACGACACTAGCAAATCTTATCTCTTATGAGATGAATGCCAACATCAAAACAACAGCAGCACCCATGATAGAAAAAAGCGGTGATTTAGCAGCAATTTTAACAAACTTAGAGGAGGGTGATATACTATTTATCGATGAGATACATAGACTCTCACCTGCGATTGAAGAGATTTTATATCCGGCTATGGAAGATTTTCGTCTTGATATTATCATCGGTAGTGGTCCTGCTGCTCAAACAATCAAGCTTGATCTTCCTCGTTTTACACTTATTGGTGCTACGACAAGGGCTGGTATGATAAGTTCACCACTTAGAGATCGGTTTGGCATGCATTTTCGCCTAAATTTTTATTCTTATGAAGAGTTAGCAAAGATAATTTACCTGGCATCACTTAAACTAAACTGCAAATCACAACCTGAAGCTAGTTTAGAGACCTCAAAACGCTCTCGTGGGACTCCTAGAATTGCACTAAGGCTTTTAAAGAGAATAAGAGATTATGCTCAGGTAGAAAATGAGACAGAGGTTGCATTAGGGCGTGCAAAACATGCCCTCAATGAGCTTGGAGTAGATGATCATGGGTTTGATGTTTTGGATAAAAAATTTTTAGAACTCTTAATCCAAGCAAAAGGAAAGCCTATGGGACTTGGTACAATTGCCGCAACGCTTAGTGAAGATGAAGGGACAATTGAAGATGTAATTGAGCCTTATTTAATAGCTAATGGATATATCGAAAAAACTGCACGAGGACGCATAGCAACACCAAAAACCTATGACCACTTTAGGCTAACACCTATAAAAAAGCCATCGCTGTTTGAGTAAGGCATGAATCAAAAATATTTTTTTATAGCACTTTTTCTTTTTGTTTTATATTGGGTTGCTTACCTTTATAAACCATTCTTAACTCCTATTTTTATCGCTGTTTTACTCTCGTTAGCGACAAGTAATCTTCACACAGCACTCAATAAATATAAATATTTTAGACATGAGTTTACTAAATCTATAATTTTGACTTTAGCATTGGCAATTTTGTTTTTTGCGCCTATTGCCTATGCTTTAAACTCCATTGGTATGTTTGTAAACGACATGGATAAAACAACTGTTGATAAGATAGTTAGCATAAAAAAAGATTTTGTATTACCTGAATATTTAAACTTTGTAAAACCTCAAATTGATGGTTTTTTAGAGTCAGTCAATTCTGCTGAAATTATCAAAAAGATTTTGGATATATCTACAATTATTTTAAAAAATAGTGCAGGGTTTATCAAAGATATGTTTATGATTTTAGTTTTTTACTTTTTTGTAAATTATTATGGTAAAAAACTCTCATGTTATATTCGCCAAGTACTTCCTTTTGATAAAAATTCTACATTTTTTCAAGAGAGTACAAATAACATGAGCATAGTATTATATTCTATACTTATAACAGCTATTTTTGAAGGAGCGTTATTTTCTATTATTGCTATAACTTATGGTTATGATGGACTTCTTTTTGGAATTTTATATGGATTTGCATCATTGGTACCTATTATTGGTGGGGCTCTTATGTGGATACCTTTAGCGCTTTATGAATATTCCAATGGTAATACAGTTGGAGCTTTTGTAATTGTAATTTACTCAATAGTTGTAATCTCTATAATCGCAGATACTTTTATCAAGCCTATTATTATCGAGTATGTAAATGACTATCTTATTAAAACACCGGTCAAAGTCAACGCTCTGTTGATATTTTTCTCAATTTTAGCAGGATTAACAACTTTTGGATTTTGGGGTATGATTATAGGTCCAGCGATTACAACTTTTTTTATATCATTTTTAAAGATGTACAAAACTTTGATAGATCAAAATAGAAAATTTTAAATCCGGGTTTTTGGGTTAAACAGCAATGGCCAGTTTTGACTTAGTTGTTTGATCCTCTCTTGGATGAATGCGCTCTTCTATGATAATTTCACCTTTCATAAAAAGAGTTGCCTTACCTCTAAGTAGTACTCTATCATCAATCAGATTACAAATAAGTTCACTCCTTCGCTCCGATATTTGAACTGCTTTTAAATTTTTTTTATTTAGTACCTGAGACCAATATGGCACTAGTTGTGAGCAGATAGAGCCAGTGATAAGATCTTCATCAACACCAAGTTTTGGAGCAAAATATCTAAAAACAAAATCATTATCATCTCCAAGGGCCGTAAAACAAACCCCTCTTAGATCTAAACTTTTTAAAACTTCTACTTTTGGTTTTAGATCTTTTATAATTTTCTCATTTTCATAGATTACGATAAAGTCTTTGTTGCTTAATACTTTTAGGGGTTCAATTCCAGTAGAGAGGCTAAATAGAGGGTTACTTTGATCGTAAAGAGTTGGCATGTTAGCTGGAAAATATAGTGATATTAGACCATCTTCTTTTGTAATTTCTATAGTACAACCAAGAGAACTTAAATTGACTTTTTCAAGGTCAGTTTCGAGATAGTTAAAAATCACAAAAGCACTTGCAAGTGAGGCATGATCACAAAGTGTAACTTCACTTTTAGGTGTAAACCATCTTATCTCATAAGTATTATTATCTTTTTTTACGATAAAAGCAGTCTTACTTAGGTTCATCTGTGAGGCAATATTTTGCATTATGGTGTCATCTATCCAATTTTCAAGTGGACAAACTGCAGAGGTAGAACCACTAAAAATTTTATCTGTAAATGCATCTATTTGAAAAATATTGATCTTCACTAGTAACCTTATAAAATCTTATTTGTATAATTATAGCTAAATAATTTTAATTTAAATTAATATAGTTATTTAATTATGATAAATAATTAAATATATTATATTTTTAGGATTTTGTCCAGAAAAACTCTATCCAGTCATGTGCCTCTTTAATTTTAAAATCGGGAGTAAAAATTGCACTTTTTTTATAGAAAATTGCACCTGTTTTAAAAGTAGTTTTTGGAAATTTTTGTTTAAGTAGCTTAACAATTTCCTTCATACTCTCTCCGCTATCAACTATATCGTCAATAATAAGAATTTTTTTATTTGGTGGGAGTTTTGGAATATTAAAAATCTTTATAGTATCAAGTTTTTGCATATCATCATAGTGGATAGAGTTTAGTGTCAAAAGCTC
>CAYUSV010000091.1:6564-7967 GCA_964447385.1 uncultured Campylobacterales bacterium
AGTTTCAAACTCTTTTTTTTGATAAGTTTACAAGCTTTTTTTATCTCTTTTATCTCTATACCATTTCTATGCATGCCTGTATCCACTTTTAGATGTACAGAGCTACCTGTTTTAAAAAATTGTATTTGTGATATATCGTTTATAACATATGAAAATTTTGGATTTTCTATCTCATTTGATTTTGGTGAGAGTATGAGTATGTGCTCAAAAAATTGCTCAATCTCTCTAGCTTCACTACTAAAGCGAACAACAGCTCTTTTTATACCAAATTCAGATGAGAGTTTTGCCATGATTAATAGTCCATGTCCATAAGCATTATCTTTTAGGACAACACTTATCTTCTCTTTTGCTCCAGCTTTTTTAGATAGTATCTCTAAATTGTGAAAATAATTTTGACGACTAATCTCTATAAATGACACAAGCTATTTTATCTCTTTTTCTCTTGCTTCATACAAAAGACCTCTAATTTTTCTTGCTTGATAATCTAGCTTAAAAAAGTGTGTATAAGCCTCTTGTGCATCTAAGCTTTGTTTATCTGAAAAATTAAACTGTCCATTGTCCTCTTTTTTGATGTTTGCGTCTAAAAAATCATAAAAATTATTTCTAATTTGCTCATATTTTTTCATCTCATTTATTGTATCTTCTATATTTGTCATCTTTTTCTCCTCATTAAATTATATATTTGCCGCAACTTTGTATGTTGGGTCATCTTCTGCATAAGTGCAAAATGGTCCAGCGTCTTTTAGTAAATTTTTGCAATCTTTACTGATATGTCTGATAGTTAATGTTTTACCACTCTCTTTATATTTTTTGGTTATTGCATCTATGGCTTCAACTCCTGATATATCCATAACTCTTGCATCTTTAAAATTAAGAACTACATTTTTTGGATCATTTTCGATATCAAATTGCTCATTAAACGATGTAACAGAACCAAAAAATAGAGGACCATTTATATCATAAACTTTTATTCCATTTTCTTGTATATGACCTTTAGAGTATATTTTAGCATGTTGCCACGCAAAAACTAAAGCAGAGATAATAATACCAGCAATAACAGCAACCGCCAAATCAAAAAATACAGTCACAATTGTAACCAAAATCAATACAAAAGCATCAGCTTTTGGCATGTATTTGATACGATTGATACTAGAGAATTCAAAAGTACCGATACTAACCATAAACATAATTCCAACAAGAACAGCAACAGGAATAATTCCTATAAGATCACTCAAAGAGACAACAAAGATGATAAGCAAAACAGCAGCTGTAACAGATGATACTCTTCCAAGCCCACCTGATGTAAAGTTGATAATACTTTGCCCAATCATCGCGCACCCTGCCATGCCTCCAAAAAATCCACTTGTAATATTTCCACAACCTTGTGCTATACACTCTTTGTT
>CAYUSV010000092.1:0-7657 GCA_964447385.1 uncultured Campylobacterales bacterium
GATCTGTTATGAGTTTTTTTTGATTTTTGTTTATACTAAAAAACCCGTAAAAATTACCATCTTCATCGGCTACGATGGGTGGATTTATTGCATATTTAAAGCATGGACTGAGTTTTGAATATTTTTTACCGTACTCACCGTATTTACTAAATATACTTTTGCTTGAATACTTGTTTCCATATGTCCCGTTTTTGTTTTGAATAGAATCTTTATGATCTTTTGGACAACTTAAACATCCTAGATATATATCATGCTCTTTCTCTTTTTCATTAAAACCTAGCAGTATATAGTTTCCACCTGCAAATAGTGAATTAATTAAAAGTAGAAAAATAAATAAATATTGCTTTAGCATTTGATTGTTCCTTTATATAAGAATTTATTATCGCTAATTATAACAAAAACAAACTAATATTTATATTTTATAGAAATATAAAACTATTTGTAAAAGTGTCGATATTATAGAAATATAAAATTTTTATAAAAGGAAGCTTTAGTGAAATCTATAAAAATATCTTTTTTATTTACCTCTTTAGTTGTATTGAATTTACATGCAATTAGCCTAAATGAGGTGATGCTCGACACGATTCACACCAATCCAAATGTTTTATCCAAGCAAAAAGAGTATCAAAGTGCTTTTGGAAATTTAGAAGTTGCTAAAGGGGATAAATTTCTTCCTAGTGTTGATCTTAGAGGTGATGTTGGCAAAACTAGTACAGATTATGACTCTCCTCAAAGCATGAATAGATCTAGCACAAATAAAAATCTATCAATCACAGCGACTGAAAATCTTTTTGATGGTTTTGGAACTATATATAACATAAAAGAGAAAGAGTATGCATTAGCAGCTACTGCATATACTTATATAGAGGTGGCTAATGTACAAGCTTTGGAGAGCGCTCGTGCATATATTGATGTTATTAGAAATAAAGAGTTGATGGTAATTGAGCAAGATAGCTTAGCTCAGCATAAGTTAATTCAAAAAAATATAAGAATTAGAAGCAAGAGTGGCATGGGAGTTATAAGCGATTTGCAAGAGATTGAATCAAAAGTAAATTTAGCATATTCAAATTATCTTGCACAGAAAAAAAATTATAAAAGTTCACAAATTGTTTTGCACAAGGCGGTTGGGAGATATCTTGATCCAGATAGTTTAAAAACCCCGGTGATTGATGTGAGTATACCAAAAACACTTCAAGAGGCTACAGTATTTGCTCTAAAACATCATCCAGCTTTAAAAGTTCAAGATTATAACGTTGATAAAGTAAAAGCGACATATAAAAGAGATCAAAAAGATCTATATTATCCATCTGTTGATTTGGTAGTGGGACAAAGTATGCGTGATAGTATAAATGATAGTACCATCACACAGAGTAAATATAATCAAACAAGTGGTCAAATTCAATTTAAGTGGAATCTTTTTAGAGGTTTTAAAGACCAAGCTACAAAACAGAAAAATATCAGTCTACTACAATCTGAATATCAAAAGAGAAATGCTACAAAAAGAGATGTGATTGAGGAGATCTCTTTGGCATTTACTGCGAAAGAGATCATGGAGAAAGAGTATGGTTATTTGCAAAAGTTTCAATCTATGAGTGAGAAAAAGCTTGAGACTTCTCATAAAGAGTTTAAGGTAGGGAAAAAGAGTCTTTTAGAGTTGTTGGCAGCTCAAGGTGATTTTAATTTGGCTAAACAAAAGCTTATAAATACAAAACTTGATCTTATTGTGGCGAGATTGACTCTGTTAAAAGCGTTGGGGATTTTATCTAATTCTATCGCTCCTGATCTGAAAAGAAGTGTTGGTATCAAAGAGAGTGGTGATTTTGATTATGGTGTTAAGATAGCTTATGATAGTGATTTGCTTGTAAAAGATAGAGATGGTGATAGAGTATATAAAGATGATGATTTTTGTGATAATTCTAAAAAAAGTAATAGTGTTCAAAATGGGTGTAATTATAGATTTGGACTCAGTGATATAAACTCATTTAAAACTGTAATCTCTTCAAAACCTATCCAAAAGAAAATTGATAAAGTAGAAAAAAAAGAGTTAGCATCTTATGTAAAAGCTAAAACAAAAGTTATAAAAAAACCTGTATATGTTGCTTTAAATATGGATTTAAGCGAGGTAAACTCTATGGATGATCTTGAAGGTATAAAGAGTTTTGAAGATCTTGAAAGATTTGAAAAATTAGAAGATCTCCAAGAACAAGAGATATATACTAAACCTAAGAAAGTAAGAAAAAGTAGAAAAAAAATAGTCATCACTACTTGTAAAAAGCATATAAAACCTTATAAACGAGGTATAAAATTTTATACTTTTGATGTTGTAGATGAGGGTACTATTTATAGTCAAACGGAAGATGAGATCGATCAGATAGAAATTGGAACAAGAATTACCGGTCATTATGATAGAGATGGTTGGATAAGAGTAAGTGGTTTTTTTGAAGATGGAAAATGGAAAAGATATTGTAATACGGGCTATATTAAAGCAACAAGTATCAAAGAGCTAAAAAGAAAAAATCATAAAGTCAAAAAAATTACAAAACAGATAAATCTTTGTCGAGTTTCGACATCAAAGTAGGATAAAAAATGAGTAAAGCTTCAATACATGTAAGTCAAGATGATCTATTAGAGTGTTTGGTACTATATACCAAGCTTTATCATAAACCATTTAGTGCAGAGTCGCTAGTGACTGGACTTCCCCAAGATGGAGTTTCAGGAATGGTGGAGCTTTTTTCTCTAAATAACTCTAAGTCTCTTTTTTCAAGAGCTGCAAAAAGAGCAGGGTTACAGTCAAAATTGGTACAAAAAGATCTTAATGATATCTCTTCTTTGGTGTTGCCTGTGATATTGGTCTTAAAAAATAGACACTCATGTATTTTAGAGAGTATTGATGAGGAAAATAATACGGCAAATATCATCATACCAGAGACAGATGATAGTGTAAACAGAGTCTCTTTAGATGAGCTTAAAGAGTATTATTTAGGATATACATTTTATGTAAAAAAGAGTTATGAGTATAAAAGCAGAGAAGATAAAGTCGTAGATACAAAAGATAAACATTGGTTTTGGGGCACTATAAAACTCTCTGCTTCTATCTATAAAGATGTAATTATCGCCTCTTTACTTTTGAATATATTTTTAGTTTTTAGTCCACTTTTTACGATGAATGTATATGATAGAGTTGTACCAAATGATGCTTTTGATACGCTGTGGGTATTGGCTGTGGGTATTGCTGTTGTTTATGTGCTTGATACGACGATTAAGTTTACAAGGACATATTTTTTAGAGTTGGCGTCAAAGAAAAACGACATCATCATGTCTTCTAAAATTTTTGAGAGAGTTTTAGATATCAAGATGGCACATCGTCCTAAATCAGTAGGCTCATTTGCTAATAATATCAAAGAGTTTGACAATATAAAAACTTTTTTTGCTACAACAACTATCGCGGCGCTTATAGATATACCGTTTTCTGTTATCTTTTTGTCGGTTGTCTATTTTTTAGGCGGTTCTATCGTTTTTATTCCGATGACTATAATGGCTATTGTTATCATTTATGCTTCTATTGTTAGAAAACCGCTCTATCGAAGTATAGAAGATACAAATGCAGCTGCGTCAAATAAAAATGCGATTTTGATAGAGTCTTTGAGTAATTTAGAGACAATCAAAACGATGAATTATGCTGGAAGAACACAGTGGAATTGGGAAGAGGCGACTGGAGAAATTGCTGAAAAAAGTCTCAAAACAAAACTACTCTCTTCATCAATTCCTGTTGTAACACAATTTTTTGTACAACTAAATACGATTGCAGTTGTCATGTATGGTGTATATCAAATAGCAGATAAAAACATGACAATGGGTGCTTTGATAGCAACTACAATGCTCTCTTCTCGTGCGATTGCTCCGCTTAGTCAAATAACGGGACTTCTATCAACACTAGAACAGACAAAAGTCTCTTTTAATCTGCTTGAAAACATTATGAAAATGCCGGTAGAGAAAGAGGACAACAAAAAATTTGTTGAAAGACCGGCTTTTAGTGGAGAGATAGTCTTTAAAGATGTAACATTTACCTATCCTGGCGATCAAAAACCGGCACTTGAAAATGTATCATTTAAGATTCACTCCGGTGAGAAAATCTCTATTATCGGTAAGATTGGCTCTGGTAAAAGTACTATTGTAAAACTTTTGCTTGGGCTTTATGAGCCAGATAGTGGAGAGATATTGATCGATGGGATTGATATCAATCAAATTAACCCTGTGGATATCAGAAGAAATGTGGCTTATGTTGCACAAGATATCACGCTTTTTAGAGGAACGCTAAAAGACAATATCATTATTAGAGCACCTCAAGCAGATGATGCAGCTATTTTAGAAGCTGCTAAGATAAGTGGTGTTGATGAGTTTGTTGATATCCATCCTCTAGGATTTGAGATGGAAGTTGGAGAGAGGGGAGAGGGGCTTAGTGGGGGTCAGAGACAGAGTGTATCTATCGCTAGAGCTTTTTTGATTGAGTCTCCTATCATGTTGTTTGATGAGCCGACTAATATGATGGATAATACAACAGAAGAGAAAATCAAGAAAAATTTAACACGAAATATAGCTGATAAGACGATGATTTTAGTGACCCATAAGATGTCACTTTTAAACATGGTTGATAGAGTAATTGTTATGCATCAGGGAAAAAAAGTACTCGATGGTGAGAAAAAAAGTGTGCTTAAAAAATTGGGAGGTGTATAGTGAAATTGTTTAATAAAAAAGAGAAAAAGGAAAAAATTTCTGATGTTGAGCTTCACTATGTCTCTAGTTTGAGCGCAGCAGTGCTTCAAAAGTCTGCTCGTTTTCCAAAAATTATTTTGTATTTGGTTCTAATCTCTTTTGCATGGATGTTTGCATGGGCTAGTTTTGCTGAGATAGATGAGAGAGTACAAGCTACTGGCAAGGTTGTACCGTATTCAAAAGTCAAAAGAATACAAAATCTTGAAGGTGGAATTGTGCAAGAGATTTTGGTTACTGAGGGGCAAAAAGTGCGCAAAGGGCAGGTGCTTTTGCAGATAGACAATATACAAGCAAAAGGTTCACTGGGAGAGAAGAGAGTAAAATACGAGTCACTGTTAGCTCAATCTGTGAGGCTTAAAGCTGAATCAAGTGGGAAAAAGTTTAATTCAAAATCTATCAAAGACAAAGTGCCACAGAAATTTATTGATGAAGAGTACACCCTTTATAAATCAGATATTTTAAGACTAAAAAGCAAGGTGAAAGTACTACAAGATCAACTTATTCAAAAAAGAAGTGAGCTAAAAGAGGCAAATGCAAAAATAGTTTTTGCTAAAGATAGTGTTAGATTGATAGAAGAAGAGGTCGATATGAAGAGACCTTTGGTAGAGCAGGGGATTGAGTCTCGTCCAGAGTTTTTAAAACTAAAAAGAGAGCTTTCTGATAAGAGAAATGAGTACTCTTCTACAAAACTCTCAATTCCTCGTGTCAAAGCAGCGATTTCTGAGACACAAAGTAAGATTTCAGAGACAAGAAATGAGTTTAAAAACAAAGCAAGAGAAGAGTTAAATAAAGTCTTAAGTGAAATTTCACAAATAAAACAGCTTAAAAATACGCTTGAAGATCAAGTCAAAAGAACCGAAGTGCTTTCTCCTGTTGATGGAATTGTCAAGAGTATTGATATCACAACCACAGGTCAAGTTGTAAAATCTGGTGAAGATATGATGGAGATTGTACCTATCGATGATGTTCTGTTGATAGAGGCAAAGGTCAAACCTCGTGATATTGCTTTTTTGTATCCTGAACAATTAGCAAAAGTAAAATTTTCGGCATATGATTTTTCAATTTATGGTGGTTTAAATGCAAATGTTGTGAGTATTGGCGCTGATAGTGTTATTGAAAAGACGAACAAAGGTGAAGAGAGTTTTTATATTGTTAGAGTTAAGACAGATAGAAACTATCTTGAAAAAAATGGTAAAAAGGGTGAAATTATGCCTGGTATGACCACTACTGTAGATATTTTAACCGGTAAGAAAACTGTTTTAGATTATCTTTTAAAACCGATATTAAAAGCCCAACAAAACGCTTTAAGAGAGCGGTAAATTCCACTTTGATAGTGACAATTATTATCTAGTAATTGTCACTGTGATAAAAAAAATCTTATTTTTTTTACCTTTGTATTAAAAAAAATTTCACTTTGGTCGATATAAGCGTAACAAATTTATTTTAAAGGATATTTTTATGGCGATAGAAGCAGGAAAAGTTACACTCATAAGTGGTGAGTATATAGCAATTTCTCAAGATGGACAAGTGAGAGTGTTACAAGCGGGAGATATAGTATATGAAGGTGAAACAATTAAGTCCAATGGTGGTAAAAATATAGAAATAACTCATAATAATCAGATAATGAATAGTGATAATGGTTCAGATTTTATGATTCAAAATGGTATGTGTGTTGTTCCTGAAAGTTCATTTAATGTACTTGGTTCGGGTGTTTCAATGGGAGATCATCTGTCCAAACTAGCAGAGCAACAATTTGATAAGTTTGCAACTTATGATAATGAGCAAGGGCAAGATAGTGTAGCTAAAGTTCAAGTAGATCAAAAGGGTGAGTATGTTTCTAGTGATGAGGCGACAGTTTTATCCGGTGGCGGTGGCGGTGGAAGTGTGGGTTCAAGATATGTAGCTGATACATCTGCAATTGGTGGTGCTTATGAAGAGGCGTCTTTTGTAAGTGGGTATAGTACAAATGCTAGTACGATAACCGGTGCTGGAAGTAGCGGTGGATATAGTGACAATGATAAAGTGGCTTCGCTTGGTACTGGTGGAGAAATTGACTCAAAAATTTATTCAAGAACTTATGAAAATATAGAGACAGCTAAAGTGTCCTTAACTCAAGAGTCAACAACAGTTAATGAGGGTGAAGCTGGAAAATATACTCTGCACTTAACAAAGGCAGTCCCTGAAGATACAGATATAACTATAATCGTAGGACATAGAACTACAAGTGAGGGTGATGTAGAGGCGATTACAAGAGTGGTTACAATTCCTGCTGGTCAAACAGAGATACAGTTTGATGTTCAAACCATAGATGATGATAGTTTTGAGTATGATGAGAGATTTACAGTAGAGATAGCGGACTCTCCTAGTCGTTTTGTAGATGTTGATTGGGGTAACTACCATGCAAAGACTGATATCATAGATAATGATGAAATTTCTAGAGTATCAATAACACAAAATAGAGCAGAAATCAACGAAGGAGAGACAGGGCTATATACTCTTCATCTAACAAAAGCAGTTTCAGAAGATACTGATGTAAAGGTAATTGTTGGACATAGAACAACCGATAACGGCGATTTGGAAGCTGTTACAAAGATAGTCACAATTCCTGCTGGTCAAACAGAGGCACAGTTTGAAGTGCAAACTATTGATGATAATATCGTGGAAAATAGCGAAAGATTTTTAGTAGAGATAGCAGAATCTCCTAGTAGTTTTGTATTTGTTGATTGGAATAATTATAATGTAAAGACTGATATCATAGATAATGATGAGGTTGTAGTAGTGCCACCTGTGGAGATATCTAAAGTATCATTAACGCAAGATTCAACAACGATTAATGAAGGTGAAGCCGGACAATATACACTACATCTTACAAAAGCAGTATCAG
>CAYUSV010000093.1:0-1667 GCA_964447385.1 uncultured Campylobacterales bacterium
AGAAATATCACAGCAGGTGCAAATCCTATCGAAGTAAAAAGAGGTATGGACAAAGTTGCTGAAGCTATTATAACTGAGCTTAAAAATATTGCAAAAGATGTAAAAGATAAAAAAGAGATTGCACAAGTTGCGAGTATTTCGGCAAACTCTGATACAAAGATCGGTGATCTTATCGCAGATGCTATGGAAAAAGTTGGTAAAGATGGTGTTATTACCGTTGAAGAGGCAAAAGGTATCGAAGATGAGTTAGATGTTGTTGAGGGTATGCAGTTTGATAGAGGTTATCTATCTCCTTATTTTGCAACCGATACAGAGAAGATGGAGGCGGTTTTAGAGAATCCTTTTATACTTTTGTTTGATAAAAAAGTTTCAAGTTTAAAAGATCTTCTTCCAATTTTAGAGCAGATTCAAAAGAGTAGTCGTCCACTTCTTATCATCGCTGAAGATATCGAGGGTGAAGCTTTAACAACTTTGGTTGTAAATAAACTCAGAGGTATCTTAAATATTGCTGCAGTTAAAGCTCCTGGTTTTGGTGATAGAAGAAAAGCGATGATTGAAGATATAGCTATTTTAACAGGCGGAGAAGTGATAAGCGAAGAGCTTGGACGAACTTTAGAGAGCGTAACTATAGAAGATCTTGGAACTGCTTCAAGTGTTGTTATAGATAAAGATAACACAACTATCGTAAGTGGTGCAGGAGATAAAACAAATATCGAAGCAAGAGTAGGACAGATAAAAAGACAAATTGATGAAACCTCTAGTGACTATGACAAAGAGAAGCTTCAAGAGCGTCTTGCCAAACTTAGTGGCGGTGTTGCTGTTATCAAAGTAGGAGCAGCTACTGAAACAGAGATGAAAGAGAAAAAAGATAGAGTTGACGATGCACTATCTGCTACAAAAGCAGCAGTTGAAGAGGGTGTTGTCATCGGTGGTGGAGCCGCACTTTTAAATGCTAGTTTAAAAGTATCACTAGATCTTGATGGAGACCAAGCAATTGGCTGCGAAATAGTAAAAAGAGCTCTTAGCGCACCTCTAAAGCAGATCGCTGCAAACGCGGGATTTGATGCAGGTGTTGTAGCTAACAATGTAGCTATAAATAAAAATGAGCATTATGGATTTAACGCTGCAACGGGTGAGTATGTAGATATGTTTGAAGCAGGTATCATTGATCCTGTAAAAGTTGCTAGAGTAGCACTTCAAAATGCTATCTCAGTAGCAAGTTTACTTCTTACTACAGAAGCGACAGTAAGCGATGTCAAAGAGGATAAACCAGCTGCAATGCCTGATATGGGTGGCATGGGTGGTATGGGCGGAATGCCTGGCATGATGTAAAACAAAAAGAGGCCTTTTGGCTTCTTTTTGTTATTAACCTGAGTTCGACGAAATATTAGTAAAATTTTGGCGAATGGCATCATAAAGCACGATGCCAACAGCCACAGAGAGATTAAGACTTCTACCATTTTTTCCCATGGGAATTGTGATACGATTTTCTAAATTTTTTTGCATAAACTCTTCGGGGATTCCTTTGGATTCTGAACCAAACAGAAGAAAATCCCCACTTTTAAACTCTGCCTCAAAATATGGCTTATCTGTCTTAGTTGTGGCGAAAAAAAATCGATCTAACTTGTCACAATTTGCTTCATAAAACTCATCTAAACTCTCCCAAA
>CAYUSV010000093.1:1767-7566 GCA_964447385.1 uncultured Campylobacterales bacterium
AATCGATCTAACTTGTCACAATTTGCTTCATAAAACTCATCTAAACTCTCCCAAATAACCAAATCTAACAACTTCCAATAATCCATACCAGCACGCCGAACTGCTTTCTCACTAAGATCAAAAGAGATAGGCTTTATGATATGAAGTTTGCAATCTGTATTTACACAGATTCGTCCGATACTACCTGTATTTTGGGGGATTTGTGGATTTACTAAAACTACATTAAACATTAAAAAATTATCGTTTTACTGTTATGGATAAATATACGATCTTCAAATGCAAGATCAATAGCATTGGATAAAACAACTTTCTCTACATTTCGCCCTGCTCTTTGCATATCTCTCCAACTATACTCATGGTTTATATGTATAACATCTTGTGCGATAATAGGACCTTGATCAAGTT
This sequence comes from uncultured Campylobacterales bacterium, assembly GCA_964447385.1. Classification (GTDB taxonomy): domain Bacteria; phylum Campylobacterota; class Campylobacteria; order Campylobacterales; family QNZT01; genus SZUA-1433. The sequence goes on from CAYUSV010000093.1 coordinate 2,173, forward strand.
GTTCGTCAACAAAATGAGCAGTCGCACCTATGATCTTTACACCTCTTTTATGTGCTTGTTTATAAGGATTTGCTCCTATAAAAGCTGGTAAAAAAGAGTGGTGGATATTTATAATTTTTCCCTCATAAGGCTTTACAAAACTGCTTGATAAAATTCTCATATATTTTGCTAAGACGATAAAATCAGGATTAAACTCCCCTAAAAGAGTTAAAATTTTCTCCTCATGTGCCTCTCTTTGTAAATTTTCAGCAGATACATAAAAGTATGGAACATCAAACTTTTCAACTAAAGAGCGAAGAGTATCATGGTTTGAGATGACTGCCAAGATATTTGCATTTAACTCGCCACTATAGTTTTTAAGGAGAATATCTCCAAGGCAATGCGACTCTTTTGTAGCTAAAAGTACTACATTTTTAGCCCGTCTTACACCTATGTATATATTTGCATCATTTGGAAGTATCTCTTTTAACTCTTTTTTAATCTCATTAATATCAAGATTTCCAACAACTCTTGCACGAAAAAAGAACTTTTTTAACTCATCATCTACAAATTCACTATTTTTCTCAATATTAAGAGAGTTTTTAAAGATAATATCTGAAATTTTATAGATCAAACCCTTCTCATCAGAGCAATCAATTTTTATTATATATTGACTCAAAACAATTCCTCTATCTGTCGTTGGTATTTTTTCGCTTCATTGTATCCTAAATCAAAAAAAAGCTCAAATTTTTTAAGATCAAAAATAGAGTAATTTCCCATAGCTTCTACCTCTATAAAGAGATCACACCTTTTGGCTCCTGCTTTTACATTAACATTTAACATGATAAACATCGATCTTTTTATATGAGATACAAATGAGTTTTTTATATTGCTACTTATTGGATTTACATTGACTCCAATTACTCTATCTGAAATCGATTTTAAAGGAAGCGATGGGAGATTATCACAAAATCCTCCATCTACAAAAATCTTATCTTCATATCTTATCGGTGCAAATACTGGAACAAGGGCTGATGAAGCCATCATAAGCGTTACCAAGTCACCCTGGGTTTTATACTCTACTTCACCACTCTCATAATCTGTAACCGCACAATAAAAAGGGATATCTAAATCTTTGATATCAACATCTCCAAAAACTTGCTTAAAATAATCTATCGCATCTTTTGTATGATATAGTGCACCATCTTTTAGTCCATATTTAAGATGTGATTTAAAATCAATCTTATTTAACATTGAAAAAATCTCATCTATTGATTTGCCACTTGCGTACAATCCTGCGATGATAGCTCCAGCGCTAGAACCTGAAACAGCCGATATCTCTACCCCACACTCTTCTAAATACTTCATCACACCAAGTTGAGATATACATCTTGAACCACCGCCAGAGAGAGCAAGAGAAATTTTTGGCATTAAAAACTTTTTATTATCATTTTGATTTTGAGGTTTTTTCTAAACGATTATCAATTTGCGTAAGATAAAATTGTAAAAAATTAGTCACAAGATTTAATTTAGCTTCAATTTTACTATTTTCTTTTGATTTTAAACCTTCAAAAAGTACCTCTAAACGCTCTTTTGAGTGCAGTAAAAACTCTCTCTCATCACTCTGTTTATCTAGTTTTTTTGGTTTTTGCTCGCTTTTGGCTCTATATCCATCTTCTTGTATCTTCTCATCAAGCTCACTTAAGGTTGAGAGGATCAAATCTTTTAACTCCATGGCTTTACCAACCATCTCTCAAAGTTATAAAACTGCTCTTTTGTATGCATGTTGATAAAATATGAGACTTTTGAGCTATTATCTGAGCTCTTATGCTTTTTAACTCCTACTATCTTCTGTATAGCTTTTTTTGCTTCACTGTTTTTTGGGTCTTTATCTAAAAGTGCTCTATAGATAGATAGAGCCTCTTGTGTGTGTCCCTGTTTTTCATAAATTTTAGCTAATGTTACAGTACTCATTTTGAAACATAATCAGCTATTATAGAACCGATCTCCGTTGTAGAGCAGACCTCTTTTGCTCCGTATGATGAGATATCTTTCGTACGATACCCTTCATTTAACACTCTATTTATCGCTTTATCGATCTTATCTGCTGCATCTTCCTCTCCAAATGCAAAACGAAGCATCATAGAAGCACTAGAAATCATAGCGATAGGATTTGCAATTCCCTGCCCTGCTATATCTGGGGCTGAACCGTGTATAGGCTCATACAGTCCAACAATTCCACCAACACTAGCAGAAGGCAAAAGCCCGATAGAACCACTAATCATACTAGCTTCATCACTCAAGATATCTCCAAAAAGATTTCCAGTTAAGATAACATCAAACTGTTTTGGATCACGAACAAGTTGCATAGCAGCATTGTCAACATACATGTGAGAGAGTGAAACAGTAGGATAATCTTTTGAAACTTCTTCTACTGTTTCTCTCCAAAATTGGCTCACTTCAAGTACATTTGCTTTATCTACCGAACAGACTTTTTGTCGTCTTTTTTTAGCTGCTTCAAAAGCCATTTTGGCAATTCTTATTATCTCATCTTTTGAATAAACCATAGTGTTATATGCACTATCATCACCCTTTTGGCGAGGAGCACCAAAGTAGATACCACCTGTAAGTTCTCGCATCACAAGCAGATCAACACCCTCAACAACTTGGCTTTTAAGAGTGCTTGCTTCTATGAGTTGATCATAAACTTTTACAGGTCGAAAATTTGCATAAAGAGCTAACTCTTTTCTCAGACGCAAAAGCCCACTCTCAGGTCTAAGCTCTCTTGGAAGTTTATCCCACTGCTCTCCACCAATCGCTCCAAACAAAACTGCATCAGCCTTTTTGCAACCCGCTATTGTTTCATCAGGCAGAGGATTGCCGGTTATCTCATAAGCGTTTCCACCCATTAGATACTCTTCGTACTTAAACTCACATTCGCTATTTACACTCACAGCATCCAAAACTTTAATCGCTTCATCAACAATTTCAGGACCTATTCCATCACCTTTAATTACAGCTATTTTATATTTTTTCATCATCCAATCTCAGCTTTTGCAAAATTTATCAATCCACCACACTCTACAAGCTCTTGCATAAATGGAGGAATTGGTGTAAATTTATATATTTTATCTTGTGTAATATTTTTAATTTCGCCACTTTTAGGATCAATTGTTATCTTATCCAACTCCTCTATCTCCCCACTCTCTTTAAGCTCATATATAGGAAGCCCCATGTTAAACGAGTTACGATAAAAAATTCTTGCAAAACTTTTTGCAACTACAGCAGAGACTCCTGCCTCTTTAAGAGCTATTGGAGCGTGCTCTCTACTACTCCCGCAACCAAAGTTTTCACCAGCGACTATAACATCCCCTGGAGTTAAATTGTTTATAAATTCAGGATCGGCATCTTCCATCACATGAGTTGCCAACTCTTTTGGATCTGAGGTATTTAAATATCTAGCAGCAATTATCAAATCTGTATCAATATTGTCACCAAACTTCCATACCGTAGCATCTGTTTGACTCATCTAGCACCTTTTATATTTTTTGTACATTCTACCCAAAAAAGACAAAAATTATGAAAGCACTATTTTTTTACCTCTTAAGTCCATTAACAGTTTGAAGCATCTCATCTGAAGTTGTAATTGCTTTGGAGTTTGCTTCATACGCTCTTTGACCTGTTATTAGGTCTGTCATCTCTTCAACAAGTTGGACATTACTCATCTCAACAAAACCCTGTTTTATCTGCCCTAATCCTTCCAATCCCGCTGTCCCCACGATTGCAGCACCTGATGCCACAGTAGAGCTGTAGTTATTGTCTCCAAGAGAGTGAAGCCCTGCTGGATTGATAAAGTTTGCCAACTCTATCTGTCCTATCTGATTTCCTTCAGTTTCTCCTGCTTGTATCACTGAAATTTGACCATCAGTTCCAATCGCAACGGTTACTGAATTTTCAGGTACAACAATCTCAGGTAGTAGTTTATACCCATCACTATTTACAATCGTACCTGCACCATCTACTTTAAACGCACCATTTCTTGTATATGCGGTTGAGCCATCTGGAAGTTCTACTTGAAAAAAACCGTTTCCAGTGATTGCCATATCTAAATTGTTTCCTGTCTGTTTAAAGTTACCTTGAGTAAACTGTTTAGTAATAGCCGTAGGTCTAGAACCAAGTCCAACTTCAATACCAGTAGGAGAGCCCAAAGTTTGACCTGACTGCATACCGGCATACTCCATAACTTGATAAAAAAGATCTGCAAACTCAGCACGCTGTTTTTTATAACCAATTGTATTTACATTTGCAATGTTATTTGATGTTACATCAATTTGAGTCTGTTGACTAAGCATCCCTGTGGCTGCTGTATATAGTGACCTAATCATTTATTATTCCTTTTTTTCAATTACGCTCTGACTGCTGCAAGTTTAGTAATGGCATCTCTATTAAGATCATCCATCTGACTTGACATTACTTTTTGATACATCTCAACAAGTCTGCTACCCTCTATCAAATTTACCATCTCTTTGACTGCATTGACATTACTCATCTGTTTAAAGCCCTGTTTTACAAAATTGCCCTCTTGCATGGATATAATATTGTCTTCAATATCTCTCATTTTATAGAGCATATCTCCCTCTTTATCAAGCATCTTCAAGTTTTTGACTTTTGCTATAAATAATTTAGCAATTTCTCTGCCATCTACAACAATTCTACCATTTTGATCTACTGACAAATTGCTACCTTGGGGAATTTTTATCTCTTTGTTTGCTGAATCTCTAAAGTTATCAGCTAAGAGTGTATATCCCTCTTTTGTAGTTAAAACTCCTTCACTATTAAGGACAAATGAGCTTTGAGTAGTAACTCTCACACCATTTGGTGTCTCTACTGCAAAGAAAAGATCACCATCTGTTAATGCAAGATCTAAAGGATTACCTGTCTGTTTTATATTTGGTGTACTAAAATCAATACTCCCTTCAACAACTCTTGGAACTCTATTCACACTTCGATTAAAAAATTTTGATGCCTCTTTTGTATGATTTTGAAGTGGTAAAATATCTCTTTTTTCTTGATAAAGTCTCTCAAAATCACCGATAACTACACTATCCCTTCTAAAACCACTACTATTTACATTTGCAAGGTTATTTGTTGTAACATCAAGCTTATTAAACTGCGCTACCATCGCACCTGCCACTTGATAATATCCACTTTGCATAAAGACCTCTTTGAGTGATTTTATAAATTCTAAAATATCAAAGCAATAACTATTCCATGTAAAAATCAACTAAAATTGAAAGATAAAATTTACTTTTTTATATAAACCTAAGAAAATTTCAGTATAATGTCCATCTTATTTATAGTTTACAAAGTCATTTGAATGACTTTTAGCAACTCGCATGGGAGTGTATATGTCAG
>CAYUSV010000094.1:0-7564 GCA_964447385.1 uncultured Campylobacterales bacterium
TTCATAGAAGATTACCTAGATCTCCTATGTAATGTAAGAGATCTAGGTAATAGTTCTACTTAAGCCCTTCTATATAAGCACCAAGTGTTTTTATATCATCACCGCTTAAAGCAGTTACTTGACCTTTCATAAGACCTTTCATAGCTCCACCATATGATCCATCTTTATAACCATTAAGTGCTTTTTCTATATCTGCTGCTGCCAAACCACCAATAACTTTTGATTTACCAAGTGCTTTTTTCTCACCTTTTGCTCCATGACATCCTGCACATTTTTTGAAAAGTGCCGCTCCATCAGCTACTAAAAAACTCATTGCACCTACTGCCAATAATGTTAATGCTACTTTTTTCATATATATTTTCCTTTATTATAATTAATATTTATACAAGCCATCATAAATGACACAGCCCCAATATTACCAAATTGTGCACAATATTAAAACCTATATAAAGTTTCAATACTAGTATTATAGAGAAAAAATGTGAAATAATTGTGAAATAGGTATAAGTAATTATAATATATAGAAAATATATCTTATAACTTTATCTTATATCTTGAAGAATTTTATATAGAATAGTAAAATTGCCAAGACTCTCTAAAACTAGAAAGTCTGGCAAAAGTTTTATTTAAGACCTGCGATATAAGCACTAAGTGTTTTTATATCATCAGCACTCATGCCTGCTACTTGACCTTTCATAAGACCTTTCATAGGTCCTCCAAAACTTCCATCTTGATAACCAAGAAGTGCTTTCTCTGTTGTTGCTGCGTCAACTCCACCAATAACTGCTGATTTACCAAGTGCTTTTTTCTCACCTTTTGCTCCATGACATCCCGCACATTTTTTATAAAGTGCTGCTCCGTCTGCTGCTAAAAAACTCATTGCACCTGCTGCTAATAATGTTAATGCTACTTTTTTCATAATCTATTTCCTTTTTTTAATTTTATTTAATTTATCTGTTAAATTGCTTCTTATAGCAAAAACGATCTACTTAAGACCTGCGATATAAGCACTAAGTGTTTTTATATCATCAGCACTCATGCCTGCTACTTGACCTTTCATAAGACCTTTCATAGGTCCTCCAAAACTTCCATCTTGATAACCAAGAAGTGCTTTCTCTGTTGTTGCTGCGTCAACTCCACCAATAACTGCTGATTTACCAAGTGCTTTTTTCTCACCTTTTGCTCCATGACATCCCGCACATTTTTTATAAAGTGCCGCTCCGTCTGCTACTAAAAAACTCATTGCGCCTACTGCTAATAATGTTAATGCTATCTTCTTCATCTCTTTGCTCCTTAAATTTTTATTACAGTACAATTATAAAATACAATTGTGAAGTAATCGTGTAAATTTTATTACATATTATTTTAATTTACCAAAGACTTTATGACGTTCCCAGTAGATATCAATCGCCTCCCTAAGCTCTTGCTCATTAAGATTTGTTTTTGATTTTACGCCAAGACGCCGAAGCTTTTCATCAGACATTGCAGATATTTCTGCATTAGGATTTTTTAAAAAATCTTCTAATGCCAATTTAACAGGAAGCTCACTACTATACTTTATCAAATAACTAAAAAAAATTTTATCAAGCCTCAAAGATGGTAACTGATGACAAGGTAAACAGTTAGTTTCATATATATTTGGTTTTGGTAACTCCTCTGCAAAAGATATACTATGCATAAATAACAGTATAAAAATTAAAACTCTTACCATGATATTGTCACTTTTGTACCAATTTTAAGCTTTGATTCTACCTTTATATTTAAATTATATTCATCTACAATCTCTTTAACAATATTTAATCCCAAACCAAATCCTCCTTCACTATCATTAAACCTTGAATACCTCTCAAACATTTGATCGATCTGTCCTTCTTCTATGCCTATCCCACCATCTTCCACTGAAAAACTTCTCTCTTTTAAAACTATTTTTATAAAACTATTTTTTTTATTGTATTTAATTGCATTTGAGATAAGATTATCTATAACCCTTACTATTTTATTTCTATCTATAAAAAGTGTCTCACTATTTTTTAGATCCAATCTACAATCAAGTGCTTTAGCATTTAAAATAACCCTAAAATACTCTACTCTCTCTTTTAGAAGTATTGCTAAATCAACTTTTTCATTTTTTGATTGAATTTGATTACCAAGTGCAATATATGTTAAATCATTATATAAGTTTGAAATTGTTCTAGATGCTATATCTATTCTTTTTATTTTTCTTGCATCTTTTGGATTAAGCATACTCTCATCTATCATCTCAATATTTGCCAATATTGCACTTATTGGAGTATTTAACTCATGAGTAGTATCTTTGATAAAATCATCAAGTAAATATATACTATCTCGCATAGGTTTTAGTATAAGCCGCAATAAAAAATAACCTGCAAAAAGTAGAATTGAAAACAGAATCACTCCATAAACAATCACTTGTAGTTTAACAAACCCAAGCCATTTTTCATCATCATTAATCTCAATAACAACATACATAGCTCCCAAATAATAAGACTCTAATAATCTCACATAGTGAATATTGTCATTAATCTTGTAAGATGTATCTGATAAATTAACTTTTTTCTCTTTTAGAGTTGAAAATATCAACTTTCCACTACTATCATATATGGCAGAATTAAAACTTTCAAACCGAGGATAATATTGCGTTCTATCAAAATTATTATGTAGATATTGGAGTTTAGTGATAAATTCATATGAGTACTCTTTAAGTCTACTATTTTGATCTTGAAGCATATTCTCTTTTTGCAAAGTATAATATATAAACGCCAAAAAAAATAAAATTAATATTGATAAGAATGAGTATAAAAATAAAAAAGAGATAAGAGTTTTTCGCTCACTCTTTAATAAACTTATACCCCTGTTTTTTAATACTGACAATTTTCTCTTTTCCTAATATCTTTCGAAGATTTTTTATATAAGTCCGAAGACTAGCCTCAGAATAAGTCTCATCATAATTCCATAATCCATCATAAATGCGTTCATGCGAGAGTACTTGGTTTTGGTTTTGTAAAAAAAGTTTTAAAAGTTTTGCCTCTTTATTGTTAAGTGTAACCTCTAAATCATTTACATACAGTATATTTGCACCGATATCATAATATGAGCCCTCAGATATCTCTATCTTCTCTGTGTTTGTATGAAAAAAACCTCTTTTTAAAATTGTTTCAACTCGCATAAGTAACTCTTTAAGTACAAAAGGTTTCCTGATATAATCATCACACCCACTCTCATAGCCCTCACTTAAATCATTGATACTATTTAAGGATGTAACAAAAATTGCAGGTGTTTTAATGTCACGATTTCTAACCTCTTTAAGCAAGTCAAAACCACTCATTTGAGGTACTTTTACATCTAAAAGAAGTATATCATAACTATTTTCATAAATCTTATCAAGCGCATCCAAACCATCATCAACACTATCTACATAAAAATCCAAATCCTCAAAATACTCTGTGATCGTCTCATTTAGAGTAAGATCATCTTCTAAAAGCAATATCTTTTTTTTATCCATACCAACCCCTGTTTTCTAATATAGTAGCATAATCTCTGTTTAGATATAATGATTGAAATATTAAACCATATATAAGAGTTGTACATTGAACAAAAAAGCATTTACCCTTTTTGAACTTATGATTGTTATCATAATCATTGGAGTCGTCTACTCTCTAGTGATTGGAAGTTTTGATCCAAAAAAAAGTGTTAAAGTAACTACACTAATAAATATCAAAAATGCACTTTTACCACACTGGAGTAAAGGTGTAAGAGTCGATTTATATATCTATGACAATTGTAGTAAATCAGCACTACTTATAAATGGTGAAATAAAAGAGGATCTAGAGATCTCAATAAATACGAATATATTTAAAGATATTAAAGTTTATAAAACTAACTCTTATGGAGCTAAAAAAATAGTTGAATATCCACCAATTATTATTGAAAATAGAGTGCATAAAGTCTGTTTTCAATATACTATATTTCCAAATTCGAGTAACTCCTCATATATTGTAAAAAGTGCAAAAAAATATTATACTTTTTCTCCATATTTTGAGCAGACCAAAATCTGGACAAATTTTGATAATGCGCTTGATTATTATCTGAAAAAAGAGTACACAAAGATCACAATATATGAATAAAAAAGCATTTACACTAATAGAAGTCTTAGTATCAGTAGTCATACTCTCAACAGTAGCTGTATATCTTTTTGAAATAAGCTCCAACAGCAAACATAACTTCTCATACCTTAGTCAAAAAGGAGAGTTTACAACACTCTCATCACTCCCTCTTATGCATGGCGAATATAAATTTAACAATAGTGATAAAGAGCTTTTTGAGTATGTAAGATATAGTTATGATATAAAAGATGATGATTTAAGAAAATATCTTAAACAACAAAAAATCCACTATGAACAAGAAGAATTTGCCACCTTTGCCCCGTTTAGCGACGGTGAAGATGAAATACCACAAGATCAAGACCAAAATCAAAGTATGGCTAACTTTACAATTGTATTTGACAAAATTAAAATAGACAATAAAAAACAGTCAACTTTTGTCTATAAAATATATTTGAGATAAACTATGAAAAAAAGAGCATTTACACTCGTAGAACTTCTTATTTCTGTATTTCTTCTTGGATTAATTGTAAATTTTTTATACTCTGCTATCTCTAATTTACAAAAAACCAATAATCTTTTTAATCAAAAAAGTAATGAGTTACAAAATGATCAAAAACTTTTAGATCTATTGTATGATGATATCTTTTTAGCAGAAAAATTAAATATAGCCGGAGTTAAAAACAGCAATTTAAATCTTTTGACATCAAACTCAATTTTTGATATACAACAGCCATATGTTACTTGGCTAATAAGTAAAGAGAAACAGACACTACTTAGATTTGAATCAACAAAATCATTTAGCACAATGAATGCAGATAATACAAATCTATTTCATATTTCAAAAGCAGGAGAAGGTTGTGAGCGATTTAAAATTTATCAATCAAAAGATAAAAACAATATTTTAATTCATATAAAATTCAAAGATAAAGAACCACTCGTATACGAGTTTTTTAAACCTATGCAGATAAAAGACAACAATGAATCAAACGAGTCAAATAAAACTAAACCAAATTTACCAAAAAAACAGAGTTAATCAATACTAGATACATCCGTATCTCTATTTTTATTTGTGATACTAGGACCAAAAACTCGTTTCACAACAGTTTTTAGCCCTACCTCATTATCCTCATAATCTCTCTCAGCCTCTTGCATAGATAATTCCCAACCTTGCGCAAAACCAGGAGCTTTTAACATCATCTTTCTAAGAGCTGAATCATAAATATGCAAAAGTCTCAACTCATTGCGACCTGGTTTTTGACCTAAAGTTTTTACAGTAATTCTAAGATTTTCATTCTCTTTTTTAAGTTTCTCATTCTCTTTTGTGATATTTGCAGTACCCTCTTGCGTAATCTTCATCTGCGTTGCAAGATGCCCTTTATATTCATTAATCTCTTTTTTAAATTTATGAGCTGTAAAAAATCCTTTGATAGTATACAAAATCACTCCAAGAGCTAATCCAATCAATAGCGAAATAAAATCAAAATTTTCCATTACTTACTCCAAAAAAATATATCTGTTTTGTATTGTACCATAAAAAAGTGGCGCGCCCAACAGGAGTCGAACCTGTGACCTTTGGTACCGCAAACCAATGCTCTATCCAGCTGAGCTATGGGCGCATGTTTTGGTCAGAGATTGTATACAAATAATGCTTAAATTTAATACAGATATAAAAGAATAATAGATAATATGTTTAATTGATATTATTACATTTTTGTATTTATAAAAGGTAAGTAAAGTTGCATAAAGATATTCGATATAAACTCATAAAAACTAAATATCTTTTATTTTTAACTCTCACATCACAACTTTACAGCTTACCTTATCAAGAAGGGTTTCAGATAGGTCAAGGAATTTTAAAAGACTCTTATACCATCAAACAATCTATTTTTAAAGAAATTGATATAAAAACCAGACATACTGTACAAAAAATAGATAAAAAAATTGTTAAAATCAATAGTTTTAAGCAACTTTTAGAAGAACTTGATATTGAAAAGACTTTTTCTATATTTAAATCAAAATGGGTCAGAAAGATATTAAGTAGTACTCAAATAAATAGTTATACACATACCTTTTTAATACATGTAAAAGTAATAAATTTTCAAAATTCACTTCAACAGGAATATAAACAAAAAGTACAAATTGATAAAGATTTTAAAGCTATATATGGAGATAGTTATATAAGCTCACATGACATTGGTGGAAAGTATATCGCACTTATTCATATCAAAACCAATTCAGTAAATGATTATAAAAAAATAGAGAAAATTTTTAACAAAAATGTACTAAATTGGAAATATATAGAAGAGTTTGAAGAAAAACTTGAAAAAGTTTCACAAACTCATAGTGTAACATTTAAAAACATCATAACCAAAAACCATAATATACTCCCTGCCACTGATATAAAAGAACTCATTCAAAATGCAAAATCTTTTGCCAAAGATATACAAAATAGAGGAATCCCATATAGAGTAGATACAAAAAGTTACACCAAAAACATAAAAACTAAGAGAATAGAATTCATCGAAAGATATTTAAAATCTAAACAGATAATAAATAATCTGGGGTTTATCAGACGAAATCCAGAACAATTCACAGATGAATCAAATTTAACTCTATTGACAAAATTAAAACAATTTATTAAAAAAGCAGAAAGAGAATTTAACAATATATCAAACTACAATGTCTCATTAAATTATAAATACCCAAATCGATACAATGCACATAAACCAAATAAACCTATCATTATAAATACTCTAACTCTACCATCAGAAAAAATAGCCAAAAAGTACCCAAAAATTTCTGACAAAACAACCTTTACACTACGCTATAATTTTAAACTTACGATAAAAAATAGTGGAAAAGTAGTATTTTTAAACTGGACAAAAACCCTAAAAGAAAACAATATCCTCATTCACAAGGAAGAAAATTCTAAAATATTATTAGACACATATATAAATTATAAAGATTTAAAAGCTATAAGCTTGACTAACAACTACGGCTCAATCACATTTAAAACTAAATTTAACTCTTACGAAAAAAATGAACAAATTAAGGGGCAAGGTATCATAAATAACGCAAATTGTGGATACAAAGTCTTAAATAGAGATGGTGAATTAAAAATCGAGTGTAAAGATATAAAATTTAACGGATTAAATATAAAATTCGAGCATGAAACATAAGATAATCCGAGGTCAAAGCTTTACTTTTCAATTGCTTCGCAACAAAAAAGTCAACCATTGACCCCTACACAATTTGTTTGTTTCCTGTTAGGTTTTTACACTTAATAAGGAAGTGACGCGCTTATCGAATTATAAATAAGCCAAACGGTCTATTATTACTGGTCAGCTAACTGCTCGACATATAAATTTCGCAATTAAGCTGGCTTGTATAACCATCCCAGACCAAACTTCATCATAACAGTAAGCCATAGAGGGGTAAGA
>CAYUSV010000095.1:0-7557 GCA_964447385.1 uncultured Campylobacterales bacterium
AAAGGAAAACTTAGAATGACATTTGAAGTATTTCCTTTTGCACAAATTTATGAGTTAGCAGGAGGTCAGGCAATCGATGGAAAACAGAGACTTTTAGATCTTATACCATCTCATATACACGATACAACACCTTGTTTTTTCGGCTCAAACCAAGAGATACAGAGGGTAAAAATAGCTTATGGAGAGTAAAATGAAATCACCAGATATACATAGAGTAAAGCTTCAAGAGAAGATAGAGATATTAAAAAATTGCCAAAGTAGTTACAAAGTAAACTCATGCTTAAAGTGTAAGGATGTTATTGGATGTGAAATAAGAAAAACTTATATCAATGCAGTTTATCAAAGTATGAATAAAGGTGAAGGTGGAGGATTCGAGTTTTAGGTTATTTATACCCTCTTCGGTAATAAATATCCACACCTTGACTCTGCTTTCCAACCTCGGTATCTACACTCCATTTATCAGATAGCTTTCGCTCATACAAAAGTGAACTTTTATTAGATCTATTTTGATAATAAAGTATACTTTTTCGATTTATCTTTTTACCAGCTTTGATATCAATACCACCAAAAGCGTTTCTGTTCATATCTAAACGATCAAGATTAAGTTCTCTTGCTAAGTCTTTTGCTATAGCTCTTCCAAAGATCTTTTCAGCTGCTTTATTTGCACTTGTTGCAGCTCCTTCAGTTTCACTAGCACTCATACCAAAAAGTAGATAAGAGAAAATATCTTTTTTACTAAGCATAGGTTTTGAGCTAAATATTAATTTTGGTCTATTTTTATCTCCACCAATAGCAATCATGATAACAACATCTTCTATCTCTTCATAATTTACATGGAGATCTAAAAGAGGGTTAGATCCCTCCTGTCCACGAAATGCTATAGCTCCCTCTTCTATCTGAAACCTCTTATCTGCCATGTCATACTGTCCATCTAAAACTTTTATTTTTCCAGTAATTTTAGGCTCAAATCCAAGATCTTTTCGTACATTGATATCTGGTGCAAACTCAATTTCCCCTGCATCTACTTTGTAAATCATCTCATTTTTAGATCGAATATCAAGATCTAAAAAAGTGTTTAACAAAAATGTATCACTTGGCTCTTTTTTGTGTTTACTCTCTCTAGTTATAACAATGATATCAGGATCTTTTGAAACATCTAAAAATGGTGACTCATAAGTAATTTCAGTATCAGCAAACTCAATAAATCCAGTCACCGCTAACTTATCTGTAGATTGAAACATCTCCAACTTTGATGTAAGTTTGGTGTATCCATATCCATTGTAAGCAAGTACAAGATTTTTTGTACTTAATACTCCGATCGTCACATCACCCTTTTGTGATCCTTTAAACGCAATCAAATCTTTTAACTCTATATCAATAGTGCTATTTGCCTCACTAAGTCCTATAAAACCATCTTTTTTTAATTTTACAACTCTATTAAACTCTTTTGGCTTAAAATCTTTTAACTCAAAATCAAAATTTTTAACCAAAATACTATCTCTGCTATAATAACCCAAGATATCAAGATCAATCAAATTACCATCTTCAAACTCTATCTTTTTAGAGTTAACTCTTACTTTGGCATCCCTACCCTCCATGTTAGCAACTAAGTCCAACCTACCATCTATTTTTATACCAATTTCAAGTGGATAGACTTTGTTTATCTCTTTTATTAATTGATCAATTGAGTCAATTTTAACATAACCATCAACATAAAAAGGCTCTAGCTTGATATCTGCTTGTGCATTTATAGCTCTATTTTGTATTTTAGTTTTTATCTCATCACCGGCTTTATCTGCTTGAATATTCATCTTAAATCCCTTGGCTTGCAAGGTTAAGTTGGGTATTTTGATATCTTTACCTTTTAAATAAAAATCAAACTCATCTGTATAAATTATATTTTTTGCATATTTTAGACCACGGAGGGTGCTTGTAAATTTTGCCTCATTAGCAGAAATTTTATAAAAACCATCACTTTTTAGATTCACAAAACTTTTTTGTAACTCTTTGGGTAAATATCTATAAATCTCCCCTATAAGAATTTTTTTTGTATCTAAATTTATATCAAATTTATCAAAATCATCACTATTTGCAATAGCTATAAATTTTGGGGATTTTATCTTGGCTCTAAGGTTTTTAAGACTCCCTTTTGCAACCATTTTAATATCTCCTAAAGATGAAAGATCAACCCCGTTATATGGCTTTGTATCTTCTATGAGTAAGTTTGTATCATATTTTAGAGTATTGTTTAAGTCATCTAGATTCAGTGAAACTTTACCATCTGATTTTATCTTACCGATATCAGAGGTAATATCTGCAAAAAATTGTGCATTTAAAACCTTTGTCCGTAGATTGAAGCTAGCATGCGTATCATAAATGTACGGTTTTATTTTAATTTTGTCGTATATTATTTCACCTTTTGCATCTATTATGGCTTTTGTATTTTTTGCATCTCCATTTATGTTTAATCCAACCAATGTTGGCTTTTTAATTTCGATTTTGTACTCTTTTAGCTCAACAGATTTAGCCAAAATCTTTAAATCACTTCTATACACTAAAGTATTGTTAATATCATCACTATCTAAAACAATATTTGCCTTAAGATCAACATCTGCTATACTAGATTTTAAATCTGTTATAATATCTGCATCAAGTTTACCATCTTTTAGGCTATAAGAGGCATCTATGTCAAACACTTTTGGCGTTATTTTATATGAATTATAAGTTATATCACCCTCACCAAGATGTGCTAAAAAATCTATATTTTTATAATCCCCAACAAGAGTTACCACAAAATTTGGCATTTTTTTAATGGAGATATTTTGATCAGCCAATTTAGTTTTAAAACTCTCTTTTATAGGTATGATATGTGAAACCATATCGACTTTTAGCGTATTGTTTATATCGTTTGTATTTAGAGAAAGTTTACCATCTAAATTAAAATTTGCAACATCACTAACAATCTTTGAAAAAACCTTAGCATCAACATCACCTCCTAAAACACTATACTCAGCATCAACATCAACCCCTTTTGAACTGATACTGATATCATTTAATCTCAATTTGGCATCATCTATCCTGATATTTGCTTTTATATTTTTAAAATCTCCTCTAGCAAAGAGTTGTAGTTTTGAAAGTTTCTTTATCGTAATATTTTGCTCTTGTATATATTTATCAAGATATTTTATTTTTGGATTTAATGAACTTGAGAGATTAAAATTTAGAGTGTTATTTATATCATTTATATTAAGTTTTGCATCACTTTGAAGAAAAAAGCTAGTTGCAGTACTATCAATATCTGCTAAAATTTTAGCATCAAGATTACCTTTTTTTATACCAAAAAGTGCTGTTAAATTTAAATCTTGTGAAAATACCTCAATATCTTGATAATTCAATTTTATACCACTAACTCGCATATTGGCTTTTAAATCTTCAAAATCACCCTCTACATTAACTCTCACATACGGAGCATTTTTTATAGTGATATTATGCTCCGATACAAAAGGTGTTAAAAACTCTCTTTTTATGTCTCCATCAAGATTTAGAGTATATTTTTTTTTCTCTATCTTTGCTTTTAAGAGTGCATTTGCAACATTTGAGTTTAAATCAACTGCAATTTTTGCACTAATATCATCTTTCATATCATATGTCAAATCATCTATCTGTAAATTTAAATACTCAATCACATACGGCTCATAATGAAAATCTACTAAATTAAGAGTCACACTATCAGCAATTACTTTTTTTATAAATAAACTTTTATCAGATTTAGGCTCTTGTGTCTTATTTGAATCTTTAGTCAAATTTTTTAAAAACTGCTCATCAATCCAGAGATTTGATAAATTTACCTCTTTTATATGTAACACTCCATCACTTAACTTTTTAAAATCAACTTTAAGTTTTAGGTCTGCTTTAACACTATTTTCATAATTAAAATTTTTAATTTCAAGTCCATCAAACAGACCACCTTTGATACTAGAGTATTTAACATTAAAACCACTTTGATTTATAGCAGTTTTAGCAATCTTATCTAATATACCTTGATTGTTTAATCCAAATAGTATCAATGAAACAATAGATACAGTTATCAATAAAAATATTATTAAAATCTTTAAAACAGTCTTCAAAACACTTGCCCTATACTTATATGAAATGTCCAACCATCTTTATCTCTTGGAAAACCAAAATCAAGACGAAATGGACCAATTGGCGTGAGATATCGCATACCAAATCCCCAGCTATCATAAAATTTAGCATCAAACACATGTGGCTGTAAACTAAGCATCGAGCTATCATAAAATGCAACAAGTGAAGATTTATCAAATACTTCATACCTAACTTCACTAAGAATATCAATGAGAGAAACTCCTCCTCTAGGAACACCCTTGGAGTCTTTTAGCCCCAAGTCCCTAAAATCATACCCTCTATTTGTAAATGAGCCACCTGTATAAAATCTTTTAAAAGTAGGAACATCACTGTTTATACTCCCTATTCTTGTTTTTATACCAAAAGTAAGCTTATCTAAATAGTAACTTCTGATATATCTAAGCTCCACCAAAGCTTTTAGATAATTAAGGTCAGAAGCGAGCATAGGATCCGATTTTTCAAGATACAAAGATGCATAATAACCTCTCTTAGCATTTACTCTAGAGTCTCTTTTATCAATTAAAATCCTATAAAATAGCGAATTGATAAAATAAGTACCACTATCATCAAGCGTACCGTCTATTTTTGATTTTATTTTACTACTTTCTGTTAAAAGTCCAAAATAGTGTTCAAGCCCATATGCTCGTTTTCCAAAAGTAACACGATTGACGATACCTCTTTCAGTATAACTATCATATTCAGTTAAATGATAATTTATCTCATTCTTAAAATCAATTTTGCCTATGTATGGAAGTATGATACGGGGGTTATAAAATATATTATATGCTTCATAGCCAAGATTTGACACTTTAAAACCAATATCAAAAACTTTGAGATTTCCAAAAAAATTTTTATCAAGCCAAGAGATGGAGCCACGAGGCCCAGTATTGGTACTATATCCAATGGAGTTTTTGATAAACTTTGTATCTCCCATCTTTAACTTAATCTCAACAGGCACAGTTGTGCTATTATAATCAAGTTTTGGTTCTACCAAAATATAGTCATAAACTCCATATTCATAAATTTTGTCATAAGTTTTTTCAAGCTCTCTAATATCATATTTGTCACCATTTTTATAAGAAATAGCTTCATCTATGATCTCCTCTTTTACATTCCCTTTACCAACAATTATGGTATCATCTAAAAGAACCGTTTGATTTTTATCTACTTTATAATCAAGTTTTACCTCATACAGATCAAGATCTACATAAGCTTTTGCATCAAAAAAGTATCTTGGATATCCATTTTCAAAAAGTTTTCTCTCAATCTGCTTTTTACTCTGTTTAAAACCATCAGTTGTAAAAATATCACCTTCTTTAAATGGTAAATATTTTTTTAACGAAGTCGATGGAGCAACTTTTATCTTTTTTATTTTTATGGCTTGATTTTTTTTGATACTTATTACAATCTTATCTTTTTTAATCTTTTCATCTACTACAACATTATAAAAACCATAAGAATGAAAATAGTCTATAATCTGTTTTTTATAATCATCTATCTCATTATCATAAAAGAGTGGATCATCTCTCCATGGTGTATAAAACGGAGGATACGGTTTTCCAATAACTTTATAAAGATTTGAACTTGAAAAAGTCCCCATCAAAAAATCAATACCTTTACCCTTAAAATCCAAAGTCTTAAACTCTTTAGCATGTAATGAGACAATAGTAAAAATAAGTAAAAACAGTAATCTTTTCATATATTCCAATTCTATTCAAAAAGATAATATTCTAACATAAGTTTTATTTAACATACTAAGGGTCTTAACTCCCGCTACTAAAACCTGAGTTCAACTCAGATTAAAATGTTTTTGTGTTGTGTTAAGACTAATGTTATAAGTAACTAACCAAAGCTAATTTCATATCTTTGAGACGATTTTGCATATTGGAGACAGAAAAATAGAAAACATTAAATTTCCCAAACTTGATAAACAACAGAGATTTATCAGGTTATATTAAAAAATCTTTTTACTTGATATAGGATTCTACTTAAAAACGTATCACTTGACAAGCCTAAAAATAAATCCTCTAATCCTGCTCTTTCAATTTCATTCAATCTTGTCATTTCTTAATCCTTTTGAAATCTTTTTTATAACTCGCACTATATCATCCTCATCCAACTCTCCAAGCATGCGGAAAATCGCTTGTGCTGCTTGAGGTTGAGAGTTACCAAGACGCCAATCTTGATATGTTCTCATTGATATGCCAAGTTTTTCAGCCATACTCTTCTGGCTGATCTTCTTTCCATAATACTGCGCCTCCACAGCATTATGCAAAATGTTAAATAAGTCCTTCGATTCCATGTACAAATAGTACCGTAGATATTATAAATCACACATAAAAACGATTGCTTTATACGATAGCTAATCTATATGTAATTTATCACTCATTAAACATACTGTAATTATATATTTATAGGATTAAAATATTATAAAATAACAGTTTTTTTTACAAAAATATACATTTTTTCGTATATTTTATAAAAAAATTATTACTTTCTTAAAAATCAAAAGTAATTCTAGCACAAATTTAATTATTTTTATAAATTGCTAAAGTTTTTTAATTAATTGTCGATATAGATAAAAAGGAGTCTATCGTGTTTAATCCACTATCGTTGAATGAAGATGAATATTTACTACTTAACACAACACCAGATGAGATAAAAACTGAATATATCTGTCATAAAATATTAAATTTTACAGATGCTCAAAACTCTATAGCATGTAGATATCAACTATTTTGTCAAATAGATGGTAAAGAGATATGGCTTGAAGTTAAAAAAGATAGAGCACTAAATTATCAACTTTTTTATTATGAAAAAGCCCAAATAGTTAAAAATTGTCCATCATTTCTAGCAATTGTAGGCACTCAAACTTTAGGCTACCATAATCCAAGTGAAAAAAACACCAAACAGATAATCTACAATAGAATCCCTAAAAAAGGTGAAATTGTCATGCCTGTTAAGCACCTAATAAGCGAAGATGAACTTCCACAAGACCCACACCTAAACGGTTATTATAAAGATGCAAATGAAAATTGGTACTTTATGACAAAAAGATCAGAAGGGACTTTGAAAAACTTTGACAATAATCTTAAAATGAGATCATGGGAGTATAAACATGATCAAAATAGACTACTCATAGAGATGCTTGATTTTGACAAAACATTAACTGATATCACAATCTATGAAGGCAGAGAGATACAGAGAAAAAATCTTAAAAAGATATCAGGGCTTGTTATCGATGGTGTTGGATCCTATAATGCACCCCAAAATTCAAACCAATAAAATCACTATTTTTATTCCAAAATGTTAAAATCAAGAATAGAAAAGAAGGAATAAAAGATGAGTACAAAAAGAAAGACATACAGTGCAGATTTCAAAGCTAAATTAGTTTTAGAAGTTTATACTACC
>CAYUSV010000096.1:0-7534 GCA_964447385.1 uncultured Campylobacterales bacterium
TTTACAAAGTCATTTGAATGACTTTTAGCAACTCGCATGGGAGTGTATATGTCAGTAAAAGAGTTAAGCAAATCCTTAGAAATATTAATTAGTTCAAATAAAGGTGCTTATATAACACATGAAGAGCTTATGGAACTTTTTCCAAAACAGCCAACTTCTGCAAACTCAAAAAAAGTTCTCTCTCTTTTAACAAAAAACAAAGTAGACTTGATAACATCAGCTGAAAAAGCAAAACTTAAAAATATCCAAGATGCCGAATTACTTGCCCAAGAGAGGCAAAGAATACAAGATGAAGCACTAGAAAATGAGTTTAATCTCTCAAAAGAGAAAGAGTTACTTGAGTGGTCAAGAAGTGACTCTCCTGTAAGAATGTATCTTAGAGAGATGGGACTTGTTGCACTTTTGACAAAAGAAGAAGAGATTGAAATCTCAAAAAGAATTGAACTTGGTGAAGATATTATAATTGATGCATTTTGTTCTGTTCCCTATCTGATTGATTTTATATTAGATTATAAAGAGGCGTTGATTAACCGTGAACGACGCGTTAAAGAGCTCTTTAGAAGTTTTGATGATGAAGAAAATTCAAATGAAGATGAAAACGAGGAGCGCGAAGATAGTGAAACAATAACCTTAAAAAGCTCAGATAATAAAAGAGAAAAAAAAGTCAATGAGAGCTTTAAAGCACTAGAGAAGGCAAAAAAAGAGTGGATTAAAGCATCAGCAGTTGAAATACCAAAGGACGCAACAAAAGATGAGCAAATGCATCACTCTTTGGTATTGGCATTTAAAAAGAAATTTTTAAAAGAGATGCTTATAGAGCTAGGACCTACCAGTAAATTAATAAATGAACTTGTAAAATCCATGGAAACTGCACTAAAAAGTGATGGCGGATTTGATAGAGAGCTTAAAAAACTAGAGTATAAACTTCCACTGTTCAATGATAATTTAAAGAAAAATCACCAAAAAATTCTTGAAAATATTATCAATCTAACCAAAGAAGAAATTTTATCATCTGTACCAGAAGCTACTATGGTTTCAACATACATGGAGATTAAAAAACTTTTTCAAACAAAAGAGGCAAGTAAAGATAGTTTTGATTTAGAGCCTGAATATCTAAAAGAGATTCTTGAACAGATAAAAAGAGGTAAAGCAATCGCTGATAAATCAAAAACAAGAATGGCAAAATCAAACCTAAGACTTGTTGTCTCAATTGCAAAAAGATATACAAACAGAGGTTTACCATTTCTTGATCTCATCCAAGAGGGAAATATCGGTCTTATGAAAGCTGTTGATAAATTTGAGTACAAAAAAGGTTATAAGTTTTCAACATATGCAACTTGGTGGATTAGACAAGCTATTAGTCGCGCCATTGCAGATCAAGCAAAAACAATCCGCATCCCAATTCACATGATAGAGACCATAAATAGAATAAATAAAATCACAAGAAAACACCTCCAAGAGTTTGGAAAAGAGCCTGATTTGGATCAAATAGCAAAAGAGGTAGGACTCTCGGTTGATAAAGTCAAAAATGTTATCAAGATTACAAAAGAGCCTATATCTTTAGAAGCTCCTATTGGAAATGAAGAAGATGGAAAATTTGGAGATTTTGTTGAAGATAAAAAATCAGTAGCACCGATAGAGTTTATGCTCAAAAATGATCTCAAAGGTCAAATTGATGGTGTTTTAGATCAACTAAACGAGAGAGAAAGAGCTGTTGTAAGAATGCGCTTTGGTTTGATGGATGATGAGAGTGATAGAACTCTTGAAGAGATTGGCAAAGAGTTAAGCGTAACAAGAGAGAGAGTTAGACAAATAGAAAATTCAGCTATCAAAAAATTAAAACACCCAAAAGTAGGAAGAAAGCTTAAAAACTATATAGAGGAGTAGAAAAAACTACTCTTTTACCTCTTTAAACAACATCGACCCAAGTGCAACTAATGGCACAACTGCCAAACCCACCAAATACGCTGCGATATTTAACATGCCATGGCGATTTAGATATAAAAATGACAAAAAAAGCACTCCATAAGCTAAAAGCCTAAAGATAGACATTGCGCCACCAAGCGATTTACCAAGATTTTGTGCTGTTGTTTTTATATTGGTTATCTTTGCCCTCTCCTCTTTTATAATAGTTTTAAAATCTTCCTCTTTAGTATAAAGATCATGCCTATCTTCAATTATCTCGATATCATCTCTATCCTCTTTTGGGATATCTCCTAGAACAATCTTTTTTTCTATCATTTTTTTATAACCCAAAAATGAAGCCAAAGTTACCAAGATAGAAGCAAAAAATGCACTTTGTGAACTAATGAGCCAATTATTACCCATATAAAGAGATAAAAATATCAAAGCCAAATCAACGACGATAAAAGTTATCACTACTTTTTTAATATTTATCATCATCCTCATCATCATAATTTTTATTTGCATGTTTGTATTTTGGATCATCTTTTAACTTATCAAGTTCAGCTTTTTGTTTTTGATAAGCTCTTTTTATATTTAAAAATGCAGCCGCAACTCCCCAAAAAACACCAACCCACAAAAGCCAATCATAGCCGAAGTATTTTTTCATCAATACTCCGACTCCAACACCAATAATAACAGCAACAACCATAGAAATGCCAAGAGATAACTGTTCGGCTCCGTCTATAAACTTTCCGTATTTTGGCTTTGGTTTATCGTCCATTAAAGTTCACTAAAAACTTTATTTGCAACTTCAATCACTTCATCAATTATCTCATCACTCATAGCAGTTGAGATAAAACCTGTCTCATATTGACTACATGCTAGATAAACACCATTTTCAAGCATCTTTTGATGAAAAATCGCAAATCTATCTGTATCTGATTTTAGCGCGTCATCAAAGTTTTTAACCTCATTTTCATTAAAAAAGAAGCCAAACATGCTACCTCTTACATCCACTTGTAGAGGTATATTATTGTCTTTAGCAGCTTCACTAAATCCTGCTACCAATCTTTGTGCTTTTTCCTCAAGTTGATTGTAAAGATTTGGTGTAGATTTTAACTTTTTAAGTGACGCTAATCCTGCATTCATAGCTATTGGATTTCCACTAAGCGTTCCAGCTTGGTATATTGGTCCATCCGGAGAGAGTTTATCCATAATTTCTGCTCTCGCACCAAAAGCACCCACAGGCATACCGCCACCGATAACTTTTCCAAAAGTTACGATATCAGGCTTTACACTACTTAAACCTTGTGCCCCTTTTAAACTCGCTCTAAAACCACTCATAACTTCATCAAATATCAAAAGTGCACCGTTTTTATCACAAAGCTCTCTTAAGCTTTTTAAAAACTCTTCATCTGAGGGAACTAATCCCATGTTTCCAGCGATAGGTTCTATAATGATACACGCTATATCATCTGAATTTTCAAAACATTTTTCAACGCTTTGTATATCGTTATACTTTGCCAAAAGCGTATGTTTTGTCAAATCTGCCGGCACTCCAGGAGATGAAGGTGTACCAAAAGTAACAGCTCCACTACCAGCTTGAACCAAGAGTGAATCACTGTGACCGTGGTAGCAACCCTCAAACTTTACGATATCATCTCTACTGGTAAAACCTCTGGCTAATCGAATAGCACTCATAACAGCTTCAGTACCAGAACTTACAAATCGTACCTTGTCTAATGTTTCAAACATTTGGCATATCTCTTGGGCTAACTTAGTTTCAACCTCAGTTGGTGCACCAAAACTTAATCCATTTTTTACTGAATCTATCACCGCATTTTCAATATCTTTATCACAATGACCAAATATTAACGGTCCCCAACTCTGTACAAAATCTATATATCTATTGCCATCAATATCCACAAGATAAGCACCCTCACCTTTTTCTATAAAAATCGGTGTACCACCAACACTTTTAAAAGCACGAACAGGCGAATCAACACCCCCTGGAATAACATCTTTTGCTTCGTTAAAAGCTTTTTCACTCTGTTTTGTTAACATTTGCAACCTTTACTTTATTTTTTTGTTTTGTTAAATAATAATATAAATACGCTTTCTCTTCTTCAGTTAAAAAATAATCGGGCATCAGACGATTTGCTCTATCAAGTGCCCTATAAAATCGACGCATACTTATATCGTTAATCTTTGGACCAATCAATGAAATCTTTTTCCCACTCTTTATGTACGACGAAATCACCTTTCCCTCGCCTCTTTCACCATGGCAAAGATCACAACCTATACCCCTCGGGTTTTTATAAAGCATTTTGGCATATTCATCATTTGATATAAAGCTCTGTGTAGCATTTATACTGCCAATAAAAAATACAAATATAAAAATAGCAATACGCATTTATACCCTTACTAGAAGCTTTATACGATATAATATCCAAAATATTATAAAGGTTGTGAATGCAGATACTTGATGGTAAAACACTCTCTTTAAAGATCAAAGAAAAAACAAAAAAAGATATAAAAGCTCTTAAAGCAAAAGGTATTACACCAGGTCTTGCTGTGGTAATTATCGGCGATGATAGCGCAAGTCATACTTACGTCAAGATGAAGGAGAAAGCCTGTGAGGATGTAGGAATATACTCAATTGTCCATAAGATGCCAAGTGACATCTCTCAAGAGAAAATTATTGAAACAATTTTAATGATGAATCAAAATCCAAATATAGATGGTATATTGATCCAACTTCCCCTTCCCAAACATATAGATACAGACAAAATTTTACAAACTGTAGTTGCAACAAAAGATGTTGATGGTTTTCACCCGTTTAATGTTGGCAAACTTGCACTAAATCTTGATACTTTCACTCCATGTACACCATTAGGCGTTATGGAAATTTTTAAAGAATATAATATCGACCCAAAAGGGCTTGACGCGTGTATCGTAGGGGCTAGTAATATCGTTGGAAAACCTTTGATGAATCTTCTGTTAAATGCAAATGCAACTGTAGATATATGTCACATATATACAAAAGATCTAAAATCTCACACAAAAAGAGCTGATATCTTGATAGTTGGAGTAGGAAAACCTGACCTTATCACAGAGGATATGGTTAAAAATGGTGCAATTGTTATTGACATAGGTATCAATCGTCTTTCTACCGGTAAACTAGTAGGTGATATCTCATATGATAGTGTTGCACCAAAATGCTCCTATATCACACCAGTCCCAGGGGGAGTGGGTCCTATGACAATTGCCATGTTATTAGAAAACACAATCAAAGCAGCACGGAGTAAAGAGATATGTTAAAAAAGTTTTATAATTTTGCAAATAGTTGGACAGGTACAATTATCATCGTTTTATTAGTGATCTTTTTTGTAGCACAAGCCTTTGTAATACCTAGTGGATCTATGAAAAGATCTATGTTGGTTGGTGATCATCTTTTTGTAAAAAAGTTTGCTTACGGCATACCAACACCACACATTCCTTGGCTTGAAATTCCAGTTTTGCCTGATTTTAATGGCAATGGACATTTGATAGAGGGAGAGCGTCCAAAAAGGGGTGATATTGTAGTCTTTAGATACCCTGTAAATGAGAAAGTTCATTTTGTAAAAAGGTGTGTTGCTGTTGGTGGTGATGTAGTTGCAATTAGAGGTAAAGTACTCTATCTAAAACCACATGAGGGAAATGAGTATGTTAGAGCTAATTACCCAAAAGAGGTTATTGAAGATATGGGAGGTGTACTTTGGGTAAAAAATCCCTACTTACACAAATACAAAGGTATTCAATACGATGATAATATAAATTATGAAAATGTAGAGTATAGAGATACAAATGCTGAACGATTAAGTAATTTTCCACCAACAAAAATTGAAGAGGATCACTTTTTTATGATGGGTGACAACAGAGATCACTCAAGTGATAGTAGGATTTGGGGACAAGTGCCTTATAGACTTGTCGAGGGTAAACCTTGGTTTATCTACTTCTCATGGGATGAAAATTATGAGATTAGATGGAAAAGAATTGGTAAGTTTGTTGACACCGTTGTTAATAACTCTTCATATATCAATCCAAATGAACCGTTAGACTAATCATGAATACAATCCAAGTTATCGATATTGTAACTCTCATCATAGCCCTAGCAGTTGCCATAATAGGTCATGAGATAATGCATGGATTTGTAGCTTACAAATATGGTGACAATACAGCAAAAGAGCAAAATAGACTAAGCTTGAATCCTATTGTTCATATCGATCCAATCGGTACAATTTTAGTACCTGCTATGCTCTATTTTTCAGGAGCCGGTTTTCTGTTTGGTTGGGCAAAACCTGTACCTATAAATGAACACACAGTCATAAAAAACGGTGGTTATAATGCAGCTATTGCTGTTAGTCTTGCTGGAATTGCATTTAACTTTTCATTGGCACTCTTAGCTGTGGTTATGCTGAACTTCACACCGACTCCTGACTCATTGGTAAGTTATTTTATAGCTAAACTTTTACTCTATACAGTCATATACAATGTAGTTTTAGGTGTTTTTAATCTCTACCCTATTCCACCACTAGATGGCTCTCACGCACTTGCTCATCTATTTTCAAAGATGGGTATATATTCGGTAGCAAACTTTTTTAATAAAATTTCACCATATGGCATGATCCTTTTGATTATCATCATAGCTACTCCGTTATCAATGATAATTTTTGAACCTATACAAGCTATACTAAAAATACTTTTACACTAAATATGTTACAACTATATACAACTTCTTAACTTTTTTCTCTTTTGGTTAATAAAATTTTCAAAAAAATGAAAAATTAGAGTATGCTAATCATAAGAGAAAACATAAAGGAGTTCTATGCATTATCAATATCTTAACAACTTTATCTCAAATCGTATAAGAGAAAATGATATCTTTGTTCCGGCCATGATCCTGTTTTTAGTTAAAAATGGTGGATGGGGAACAAAAGAGCAAATATCAAGATTGATCTATATTTTTGAGTATAAACATGATTTAGCCCACTATGAGACAATTGTAGATAAATTTGCCTCAGTTATCTTAGAAGATTATGATGTGATCAAAAAAGAGGATGATATCTATAAACTTAAAGCTTGGCCGTTGGATCAAAAACAGATCAACGAGATATCAAAACAGTGTCTTAAAATCTCTAATGGTTTTTTTTCAAACTTTCAAACAAACGAAGAACTGATAAAAAAGGTAAGTTAAATCAGGTTAAAAATCAAAAATATCGTCTAAAACCTCTGTCCCTTGGGACTGAGGCTCTTTTATAAAAGAGCTAATCATATTTGCATTTGAGATGATAGAGTTATCTAAAAAATCAATACTTGGAGCTCCCTCATAAAAAAGTTTCTCAATCCAAAGAATCAAATCTCTATTAAACGCTTCACAAAGCACCCCTATATCAGTTGCTTTTTCTTGAAAACGATCTGAATTTTCTAAAATATCATTTGCTAAAACTTTGAGTGCACTTGAAATAGCATAAGTTTGTGAATATATGCCAAGATTTAAATCCGAAGTGCAATTTTTGAGAAAAAGAGAATCAGATAAATGCTTATAAAGTAGCAGGCTATAAGAATTATGAGATAGCAAAAGTTATAA
>CAYUSV010000097.1:0-7515 GCA_964447385.1 uncultured Campylobacterales bacterium
ATCACTGCTCACTAAGTGCAACTCTACCTATATCTTTGAGTGGTTTTATCAGATATTTTAAAACTGTTTTTTTACCGGTGAGTATGTTTATATTTGCGATCATACCTGGGAGTATTGGTTTGTCTTTGGCAAATGAGTAATTATTGGCTTTTACTTTTACTTTGTAGTAGCTGCTTGTGCCGTCTTGGCTTATGAAGCTATCTGGGCTTATCGAGATGAGTTGACCCTCTAGTAGTCCATATTTTGCATAGTTATAGGCGGTAATCTCTATAGATACATCTTGTCCGACATAGACTTGACCTCTATCTATAGTTTTTATTTTCCCCTCGATTACCAAAGAGTCATCAACGGGTGTTATCTCAGCTATCTTATCTCCGGATTTTATGATACCTCCGATGGTATGAAAGTTTAACTTTTTTACGACACCATTTACAGGTGAAGTTACTATCTTTCTCTCTTCTCTATCACCGTCAGCTCTATTTTTCTCTTGAAGTTTTTTTATCTTTGTTGATACCTCTGTAATCTCTTTTAGCCAGAGTGATTTTTTCTCACTTTTATAAGTTTTTATCTTTGTAATTGACTCTTTTATCTTTTGTTGGATTATAGGGATAGAGCTTTTTATATCTGATAGCTGAGTGACTAGTGCCTGTTTTTTTGATAGTTCTGCTAGGTACTGTTTTTTTGATGCTGCGCCTTTTTTTAGTAGGTTTTCCAGTATTGATAAATTCTCTTTTGCTATTTTTAACTCAACATTTAAGTTTGCCAATTTTGAGTTTAACTGCTTTTTTTCCAATCTATTTTGATCTAATCTATCTTGAAAAATACTTCTTTGTTGTATAAAGTTTTTCATCTCAGAGGTAAAGATACTCTCTTCGTTTTTAGTACTGCTTTTATCATCGGTATCAAAAACTACACTCTTTTTGAACTCTATCTGCGCTTTTAATCTCTCTTTTTTTAAGACAAAGGCTTTTAGCTCTATCTCTTTTTGTTTAGTATCTGATTTTGAGGAGGCATTTTTAAGCTTATAGATAGCATCACCACTCTTTACTCTATCGCCCTCTTTGATATAGATTTTTTCTATGATTCCACCCTCAAAATGTTGCAGTATCTTTGTCTGAGACGATGGTATGATCTTGCCCTCACCTCTAACAAGCTCATCTACTTCGCTAAAATAGCTCCAGAGTATGAAAAAAATTACAAAAAGCATTATAGGCACGACCACAAGTTTGTAATTCCACTCTTTAGATATTGTTATCTCATCTCTCATAAACTCCCCTTTTTACCCTCTAACATGGATAAAACTCTATTTTTCTCACCATCGGCGACTACTTTTCCATCATGTATGAGTATGACTCTATCTACAAACTCCAAAGCTGCAAATCTATGAGTGATAACAATCACTGTCTTATCACTCAATGACTCTTTTAGATGTGACACTAAATTTTTCTCCAACCCTACATCAAGCCCCGTTGTCGGCTCATCAAGGATCAATACAGGAGACTCACTCACCAAAGCACGCGCAAGTGCTACAAGATGTCGTTGTCCGACAGAGAGATTTTGTCCCCTCTCTCCAACATCTAGCGTATCTGATGAACCACTCTTTTTGACAAGCTCATAAAGTCCTGTTTTTTTGAGGATATCGTTCATCTGCTGTTTTGAGATGTTTTTGTTTAGCTCCAAATTCTCTTTGAGTGTTCCACTAAAAAGATATGGCTCTTGTGGCATGAGAGCTATGTTTTGTCTAAGCTCCACTGGATGAATTGTAGATATATCCATATCATCTAAAAACACCTTTCCACTGCTTGGACTTTGGATACTTGTCAAAAGCTTTTGGATAGTACTCTTTCCAGCTCCTGTTTGACCTATGATCCCTACTCTTTCACCAGGTTTTATAGTAAAAGAGATATTTTGCAAAGATGGATATTTTGCATTTTGGTATGAAAATGTCACATTGTCAAACTCGATTTTACCTTGGGCTTGACCAACTCCAAACTCACTATATTTTTGGCTCTCTGTTGGTAGATGCCAGTACTCATTTAGTGACTCTAGCGCCTCTTTTACCTGTTTGTATTGAACCAAAACAGATGAGAGGTTGATGACAGGCACCATCGCACGACTTGCCAAAATTGTAACAGCTATCAAACCACCAACACTTAAAGTACCCTCATGTATACAGTAAACTCCAACTATGATAGTAGCAAGAGAGACACTCTGTAAAAGCCCTTGTGAAGCAAATGAACTAAATGCATTTAAAAATTGAATTTTACTCTGTAGATGGTTGTAAAAATTAGTAATTTTTTTCCACATAAACACTCTTTTAGGTAGAGCATTGGAGAGTTTGATAGCTTCTATACCTTGTAACTGCTCTACTAGATATCCATGTTTGCTTTGGGCCTCTTTAAAGCTCTCTTTGTGAAGTTTTGATATCGGATACTGCATCAAAAAATTTAAACCAAGCAAAACAATCGCGGTAACAATAGGTACAATAGCAATAGTTGGATTGATAAGATAGATCACAAAAACCGCCGTCACAAAAAATGGAAGATCCAAAATATGAGTAGTTTTACTCACAAAAAAATCTTTTACGACCAAAAGTTCACGAAAAAAGTTAGTTTTTGTCCCTACCAAAAAACGGTCATGTTCACTTTTTATACTAAGTGTCTTTTTAAAAAGCTCCTCTTCAAGCTCATTTGCTATCTTTTTGGTAACTTTTTGCAGTATATGAACTCTTGTGCTTTTTAAAATTACATCAAACAAAAGCACCACACCCACACCAAAGGCCAATACAAAAAGCGTCTCTGTTGCAAAATTTGGCACAACTCTGTTGTAGACATTCATAGTAAAAAGAGGCAGAGCCAATCCAAAGATATTTATAAAAATAGTCAAAAGACCAATCTCTACATATGATTTCCAAGCCTTTTTTATAGGAGTATAAAACCAATTTTTGCTCTTTTGCTCACCAATATCAAGAGTGTTTGTCCTTTTGTGTTTTTTAGAGAAAAACACAAACCGCTCATATCTTGCATCAAATTCATCTTTTGTAATTAGCTCTTCACTGACATCTAACCCTTTTTTGATACAGACAAAATGATCCTCAAAAGCAACTATCACAATAGCTCTATCATCAGCATCTATAGCGATACAAGGGAGCAGATGTGCCTCTATGATTTTTGGATCAACTCTGTTATAGCTACAGTTTAGATGTAACTCTTTGGAGATATTTTTGATATCAGAGATATTAAACTCTTTAAGAGAATCTTGAGATAGATTATCTATCGTTTGAAGCGCTACATTTCCATAATAAAAATTTAAAATATTACGAAAAGAGTCTAGTAACGATCTCTTTGGTATCTGTCCTACAGCTACAGTCATGTACGCTCTTTTAGGTCTATGTTGTACTCTTTTTCTAAAGCTTTAAAGATATCATCATAGACACTATCCCACTCACCTTTGACTTTTTGGCGAAACAGCTTCATAGATGGATACCAAAGAGAGCTTTTTCTATCCATCAACCATCTCCAATCAGGTATCTTTTGAAGCATTACCCAGATAGGTTTTTTAAGTGCACCCGCTAAATGTGCGACTGAAGTGTCTGAAGCTATGATGATATCAAGCTCTTTTATAACAGAAGCAGTTTTAGAAAAATCACTAAGAGTAGGAGCCAAATCTATAATTTGAGAATTTTCTAAACCTAATTTTTGAATATCTTTTGCATCTTCACCAACCTGCAAAGAGTAAACTTTGATCTTTGGATGGTTTAAAATAGGCATAAACTTCTCCAAGCTTAAAACTCTATTTTGATGATTTTCATTTGTATTGCTTCCACCCCATACAAGACCGATATTTATCATATCTATATCAACTTTTAGCTC
The DNA here is from genome assembly GCA_964447385.1 of uncultured Campylobacterales bacterium. GTDB lineage: Bacteria > Campylobacterota > Campylobacteria > Campylobacterales > QNZT01 > SZUA-1433. The sequence goes on from CAYUSV010000097.1 coordinate 3,873, forward strand.
TATCTTGTCAGCTTTTAGATATGGTGTTTTTGATGGGATTGATTTTTTATCAGTTTTGAAAAAATATGGCAGACTCATAACCGATATCTGATAGTCAAACTCACCGATATCTTCACCTCTGCTAACTACAATATCGATATAATCACATTTTTCAAACAAGCTTTTTAGTTCAGTTTTGCACTCTATTTTAAGAGTCATCTTTGGATATATCTTTTTTATAAGCCCTACATAACGGATAAACTGTATATTGTCACCAAAGCCTTGTTCTCCGTAGATGAGAAGAGTTTTACCATCTGTTTTGTAACTATTTTTAAATAGAGGTTTTTCTAAGATATCTTCACTTATATTTGCCAATTCACTCTTTTTAAATCGCCACTCATACTCTTGAAAACCGCTCTCAAACTCACCACACAAAAGAAGCAGAGTCGCATAATCAAAATGGGCATTAACATAGTTTGGTTTTATCTCTATAGCTTTTAAAAAAGAGTCTTTTGCTTTTTTAAATTGGGTTAAGTTTTTATAGGTAATTGCTATATTTGCATAAACAGAGGCTGAGTTTGGCTCTAAATCAACTGCTCTTTTATGATTTTCTAACGCACTCTCATGAAACTCTAATTTATTTAAAACATTGCCAAGATTTGTGTATGGACCACTTCTATTTGGTTCTAGTTTTACAGCTATCTCTAAAATCTCTTTTGCCTCTTCATATCTTTTTACTCTATTTAAACTCGCTCCCAAGTTTAAATATGTAGGTGCATAATTTGGCACTATTTTTTGTGCTATTTTAAAAATTTCACAAGCACTACGATATCGCTTTTGTTTGTAGAAAATAACTCCGATATTGTTATAAGCTTTTATAAAATTTGGATCTGTTTTGATACTCTTTTTATATAAATCAATAGCTTTAATATAATCACCCATACTCTCATGTACAATCGCTAACTCATTATAAAGGTGTGCATTTTTAGGTGCAATTTTTATAGCAAAGTTTAAAACTTCTATCGCTTTGTCTTTTGCATCGATACTCTTATATAGATTTGCAAGATTTTGCAGAGCTAAGATATTTTTAGGATCAATTGCTAAAGCTTGATTTAAAAGCATAAGCGCTTTTGAGTAATTTTTTAAATTTTTATATATGACACTTAGATTGCAAAGTACTTGGATATTGGTATTGTCTAAAATAAGAAGCTCTTCATAAGACTCTTTAGCTTTTAAAATATCACCACTTTGATGGGCTAAGATGGCATCTTTAAATAACATTTGATGATTTTTATACTCTAACTCTGACATGAAACTCTCCTGCTTTGTTTTAACATGAGCAAGTTTCGTGCCATAAAATCAAATAGCTTTAAAATTTTCTATTTTTATATCAAAAGATTTGTGAACGCATAAAATATTTTTGGAGACTATGTTATTAAATATATTTTGACTATTTTTTAAAAAATTATTAGGATTAAAAAGCATTGGATTATGCTCATAGATATCATAACCCTTATTTTTTATAAGTGTTATCAGCTCTTGTGATTTATCTACTCTATCATTTTCGATATACATGATAGGTTTAAACTTATCTATCAGCACCAAAGCCCCCAAAAGTACTTCTTTTTCCATACCCTCAACATCAATCTTTAAAAAATCAAGTCGCTGTAACTCTAAAAAATCATCCAATTTTACCTTAGGAGTTTTTCTACCATTTGTAAACTTATCTATCTCAACTCCACCAAAATTCCCTTCTCTATCATAACAAATATCAGGGATTAAAACTGAACCTTTTGTGTTAGAAACTGCCACTTCAAAAGCTTCAACATTTACGATGGAGTTTAACGCCATGTTCGCACAAAGAGTTTGAAAAACAACTCTTTGGGGCTCAAAAGCATAAACTCTACCACTATTTCCAACCATTTTGGATAGTGCCAAAGTGTGACTGCCGATATTTGCTCCAACTTCTACAACTACAAAACCAACCTTACAAATCTGCTCAAAAAGAGCCACTTCTTTTTCAGAAAACTCTCCATAAAGCTCAATAGAGCGACCTATGTATCTATCATTTTTATTATAAAGTGTATAACCATGTCTAACTTTTATGAGATTGTTAAAACCTGAAGTTTGTAGTAGTGACATCTCTAAAACCTTTTGTTGTTTTAAGAGTTTTCAGCACAATTTGTTCCTAACTAAATTTCATCATAAGTAGCATTTACCAATAAAACTGTTATATAATATCAATAACTATATTCGTATCCCCATCTAAAGCATATGTGCTATTATCTGCAATTTCTGAAACTCCAGCTGTTGTTGTATCATGTACTTGTAAATCACTTGTAGTAAACTGTATATCTTCGGCTTGATCTACTGTTAATTTTATTGTCAAATCACCTACACTGTTTCCAACCAAACTCTCAACAAATGCTGTTGTAAACTCAAACTCTTTTGTATCATCTACACTAAATCCACCACCACTATTTAAGCCAGTCAAATCCAAGGTTTCTACACCATTGGCATTTTGTGCACCTGTGAAAGCATCTCCATCATTAGCTACTGTCGCACTTCCACTTAAAGTTACTGTGTCACTACCTCCACCTGCATTTATCGTAGTAACATTTGAAAAATCAAGCACAAAGGTATCATTTCCTGTGCCACCATTTACAGTACTAGAGCCAGTACCTAATGTGATACTATTTGTCCCATTTGCAAGATTTATAATATCAACAGATACATTTGTAGCATCACTGACTCCTGCTGTTGTAATATTTAGTGTATCAGTTCCAGCTCCACCTGTGATAGCATCAGCAGAAGTTAGATTTGCTTCTGTGATATTTATCGTATCATCTTTCCCACTTCCTGTTATAGTATCACTTGTAGCACTAGAGTTTATACTCACTGTTCCAGTTACTGCAATATTAGATAAATCAGCACTTGCATCGTTTGCATTTATAACAATATTTCCAGCTCCACTAACTGCATTTGTTCCCAAAATGGAATCATTAACTGTTAAAGTGCCACCTGTTACTGTTATAGTTCCTGTATTTCCAAAATCTCCACTAAAGGTAGAATTCGCTGTAAACTCAACACTCTCATCAGCAGCACCAACACTAATATCTGTTAAATCAATGCTCGAATCACCAGCTACTGTTACTTTAATCTTTCCAGCACCAGTAATACTCCCCGTACCATCTATCACACTTTGAATAGTAGTATCAGCGATGCTAAGTTCCCCAGCACTAACTACAATACTTTTAAATTTTGCCAAACTTCCACTAAAAGTAGATGTCGCAGTAAATTCTGCAATATTTGTTACTAATGCCCCTGCTGTTAAAACATTTGCAAAAGTATCAGAAGAGCTTGTATCAATCTGAACTGTTACACTGCCAGTCCCTACGATATTATGAGAGCCTAGTATATCATCTGTAAGTGTTAATCTATTTCCAATAAGAACTGTAATCGTATCTAAATTTCCAAAATCTCCTGTAAATTCTGAATTTGCTCTAAACTTAATTTCAGATGTTAAAGAAGATGCAATTGTATTAAAATCTTGTGATAAATTACCATTTACATCAATATCAATACTTCCAACTCCAGTGACACTATTGCTCCCTAAGATAGTTGCATCAACTATAAAAGTTCCAGCAGTCACTTCCAAATCTGC
>CAYUSV010000098.1:0-7462 GCA_964447385.1 uncultured Campylobacterales bacterium
CCCGTACAGTGATCTCTCACATACAACCAATCACGGATATTTTTACCATCTCCATAGATTGGGATAGGGTCTCCTTTTAGGGCACTTCTGATGATAGTAGGGATAAGCTTTTCATCATGCTGTTTTGATCCATAATTGTTTGAACAATTTGTAATTACAGTATTTAATCCAAAGGTATGATGATAACTTCTTACTATCATATCACTACTTGCTTTGCTTGCACTATATGGAGAGTTTGGTGCATAAGGTGTTGTTTCAGTAAACAGTCCATCTTCACCAAGTGTTCCATAAACCTCATCAGTGCTTATATGATGAAATCTACAATCTTTATAATCATCTTTATATACAAATGGTTTTTCCATCCAGTAATTTTTAGCGACATCTATCAAAGTATAAGTTCCATTTACATTTGTCTCTATAAAAACACCTGGGTTTGTGATAGAGTTATCTACATGTGATTCTGCGGCAAAGTGGATAACACCTTGTATATCATGGTCACTAAATATATCTTCGATAAGTCCACGATCTGAAATATCTCCGTGTATAAAAGTATAGTTTGAGTGATTTTTTATCTCTTCTAAGTTTTTAAGATCACCAGCATAAGTTAAAAGATCCAAATTGACAATTTTATACTCAGGATATTTTTCTAAAAAATAAGGCACAAAATTACTCCCTATAAACCCAGCACATCCCGTCACTAAGACGGATGTTGAGTTTTGAATTTTGAATTTTGAATTATTTTTCACTGGATTGTCCTGTTTTTACTATCTTTGTAAGTATAGAGATTATTGACTCAATCTCTTCAAAAAGTTTTTTGACTTTTAATTTGACTTTTGAAATATAGACACTATCAGCAAGTAATCGTAGCCAATACTTTGTCTCTCTCGCCTCTTTTGATGAAATAGACATTTTAGCGATAAAATCCTTTCTACTAAATCCAGCTTGCGCTTCTTGAACATCTGCTCCTATCGATGTACCAGATCTTAACAGTTGTTTTGACAAAATAAACTCTTTTTTTTCACTTATTAAGTATTGATACAACTCTATGATTATCAGTGCAAATTGATAACTTTTAGCAATAATTAAATTTTTATCATCCAACATTTAACATCCATCATTCAAAATTTTAGTAATGCAATTATGAAGAGAATCTTTCCAAAAAGGGATAGAAATCTCAAACTCTTTTTTGATTTTTGATTTATTTAAAAGGCTGTAGTGAGGACGAGGTGCAGGCAAAGGGTATTCAAAACTCTCTATCGGCACAACATCACACTCAACACAAGCCATCTTCATAATCTCCTTAGCAAAATCATACCAGCTTAAAACCCCTTCATTTGAGTAGTGATAAATCTCTGGCTTATCATTTTTAATTTGTGGCACTATATCAAATATAACCTTTGCTAAATCTCTTGCATAAGTTGGTGTGCCTATCTGGTCATATACAACTCTAAGCTCATCTCTTTGTTTGCCGTATTTTAACATCGTCTTGACAAAATTGTTTCCAAAACTACTATAGACCCATGAAGTCCTTATGATGATACTGTTTTTTGGTGCTACCTCTTGTAGTGCTTTTTCACCTGCTAATTTGGTTTTGCCATATATACTTTGGGGATTGGTTATATCCTCCTCTATATAAGGTTTATAATTTTTTCCATCAAACACATAGTCAGTTGAGATATGTATCAGTTTTATATCTCTATCTTTTGAGATTTTGGCTAGGTATCTTACTGCTTGATGGTTTACTCTATCTGCATCTATCTCATTTTCTTCAGCTTTATCCACTGCTGTATATGCTGCACAGTTTATGATAGTATCTATATCATTTTCTTTTACAAAAGTCTCTAACGCATCTTTATCAGTGATATCTAAACTATCAAAGAAAAAATCTCCCTCAAAACTTCCACTAAGCTCCCTTATCTCACTACCTAATTGCCCACTAGAGCCAGTGACCAAAACCTTACCCATACAAACTCTTTGTAAAATCAAAAATTTCAGCATCTTTTAGTAGTGGTTGTTTAGTATCTTTATTTGAGAGTTGTAACATCTTTTTATCTACTCTCCAATCTATCCCAATCGCTACATCATCATATGCAACTCCCCTATCACACTCCGGCGCATAATAGTTATCTACCTTATAGGCAAATGTAGCACTTTCGCTAAGTACCACAAATCCATGTGCAAAACCTCTAGGGATAAAAAGCTGTCTCTTGTTTTCAGCCGTAAGCTCTACGCTCACATGTTTGCCAAAAGTTGGACTGCCTTTTCGTATATCTACAGCCACATCAAGAACCCTACCCTCTATAACTCGAACAAGTTTTGTTTGTGAATATGGTGGCAACTGATAGTGAAGCCCCCTAAGAACACCCAAAGAAGATTTTGACTCATTATCTTGGCAAAAATTTACACTAAAGCCTAAAAACTCTTCCAATTTATCTTGCCTATAAGTCTCTACAAAATAACCTCTACTATCACCATGTACCTTAGGCTCTATGATAACTATATCAGCAATTGCCTCTCTTATAAAATTCATCTTTTTACCACACCCTCATTTGCTCTTTTTATGAGATATTGACCGTAACTATTTTTCTTCAGCACTCCAGCAAGCTCTAAAAGCTCCGCATCTGTGATATACCCCATCTCATATGCAATCTCTTCGATACAAGCTATCTTCAACCCTTGTCTTTTTTCCATCGTTTGTATAAAATTTGAAGCTTCCAAAAGAGACTCATGTGTACCTGTATCAAGCCAAGCGTAACCTCTTCCCATCAACTCTACTTTTAAATTATTCTGTTTTAAATAGACTTCATTTATAGCTGTTATCTCTAACTCACCTCTTTCACTTGGTTTGACATTTTTGGCAATCTCAACAACATCATTTGTATAAAAATATAAACCAGTTACAGCATAATTACTCTTAGGATTTTTTGGCTTCTCTTCTATGCTTGTGACATTACCCTCATCATCAAAACCAGCCACTCCATACCTATGAGGATCATTTACATAATAGCCAAATATTACAGGTATTCTCTGCTGTGTTACAACTTTTACACTATCTCTTAAAAGCTCACTAATCCCCTGTCCATGGTAGAGATTATCTCCAAGTATCAAACATACATCATCATCTTTTATAAACTCTTCACCCAATATAAAAGCTTGAGCTAATCCATCTGGGCTTGGCTGTACAATGTAAGAGAGTTTGATACCAAGTTTACTACCATCACCCAAAAGTTTTTTAAAACTAGGAAGTGCATCTGGCGTGGAGATGATAAGTATCTCTTTGATACCAGCTAACATCAATACAGAGAGAGGATAGTAAATCATAGGCTTATCATAAACTGGAAGTAGCTGTTTTATCACCTCTTGTGTTATGGGATAAAGCCTTGTACCACTTCCACCTGCTAAAATAATACCTTTCATGAGATACCCTTAAATTAAATTTATACTTTTATATTATCATTAATTTTCTTATATAAGGTTAGTATATCTTCTTTGTGTGCAATAAAACTATTTTTATTTGCTATCAAGTGTGCAGAGGACTCCATGATATCCTCAACAACTTTTAATCCATTTTGTTTCATAGTAGCTCCAGTCTCAACGATATCTACAATCGCATCACAAAGCCCCACAATAGGAGCCAATTCGATGGAGCCATAAAGCTTGATGATCTTTACAGCCATCGCTTTAGAAGCAAAATACTCTCTAGCGATGTTTTCCATCTTTGTCGCTACTACAATTTCAGGTCGATTTAGATCTAACTCATCCTCTTCTCGCATGCCGATACACACACGACACTTTCCAATCCCTAAATCCATAAGTTTTACAAGATCCATCTCTTTCTCTTTCAAAACATCAAGTCCAACCACACCAAGATCTGCTGCTTGATTTAATACATAAGTAGGAACATCTTGGTTTCTCACAAGCAAAAAACGAAAACCTCCTGTTTCAAGGATGAGTTTTCTATCTTCAAACTCAAACTTTGTATCAAATGTCTTCTCAAAGATATCTAACGTCTCATCGGCAATTCTGCCTTTTGGTAGAGCTATAGTTAACACTCCATCTCCTTTATAACTTTTTTCATACCAAGAAATACTAAATCATTTTTATATGTACTATCTTGAAAAAATTTACTAATCATCTCACCATCTCCACCACAAAAATAGATTTTTTTCTCACTCGCTATATCTTTTATCATCAAAAAGATATATTTAAATAGAGCATAGTTAAGCGCCTTGCTAGTATTTTGAGGTAATTTTTCTATATCTATATCTTCATCAATATCAAAAACCAAAGCAGATGATATAGTAGCAAAACTCTCTTTATATGCACGAAGACCAGGCAGTATAAACCCACCAACATGAACACTATTTTCCATCACATCTACAGTAATTGCACTCCCAACATCCACAACAACACCATTTTCAACCGCATAACAAGTAGCAATGCGATCAACTCCCATACCTTTATAAGATGTCTGTAGTTTAAAATGTGGTGCTAAATCTATACCATTTTTAAAATCAATCACTCTATGATTTACACAGATATAATAAAACTTCTTGTTATCATCAAAATCATCAACTAGAGTTATTTTACCATCTTTATAACATTTGATATTTGTATTTCCCACATCATACAAAAGCATTTATAAGTATCCAACCGTTTGCTTTCATCTGCTCTTTTGCTTTACTACAAATCGGCATCTGATAAATTAAAATTTTTCTCTTATAGTTGTGATCTTGCACCACTTTTAATTTTTCAAAAAGAGACTCTATATCATCTGCATTTTTTCGCAAAAACCTACTCTTTTGCATCAATACAAACATAGCAGCATAATAGCTACTTGTATCTACACCCTCATATATCTCTATCTTTCTTCTTGTATTTAAACTTTTTTTGTCAATCTCTTTAAGAGATCTATAGATGTAGTTTTTTTTTAAAAGTACATTTACCAAACCCTTCATGCCACCTCCTTGTTTGATAACGGATGATATGAGTTAACAGTCTCTTTCAAATTTTGTCGTCTGATGTGAGTATATATCTGCGTAGTATTTATAGATACATGCCCCAAAAGCTCTTGAACAATCCTCAGATCTGCTCCACCTATTATCATAGCAGTTGCAAATGAATGCCTTAAAGTATGAGGAGAGACTCCAAGATATTTTTGTGTGATTTTAAACGCCGTGACTCTACTCATCCGTTTTTTCTGATATGTAAGCCAGATAAAATCATCACTATTTTCTCTTTTTTGCAAATACTCTTTCATCGCATCTATCGCATCTTTGGCAATTGGCACTAGACGCTCTTTATCTCCTTTTGCATTGAGTATCTTTAGCCATCCCTCTTTTACATCACTTTTTCTTACATTTATAGCTTCACTAACCCTAGTACCTGTGGCATACAAAAAGAGTATAAACGCATAATCCCTAAGACCCATTAGTGTCGTACGATCAACCAAAAAAAGAGACTCTTTGATATCCTCATACTCCAAAAATTTTGGCAAAGCTTTTGGTATACGAGCTAATTTAACATTTGGTTTATCACTCTTAAATTCAGACTTTAGACAAAAATCGTAAAAAGCATTTACACAAGAGAGTTTTCTATTGAGTGTGCTTGGATTATCAATTGTTGCTAAAAATGATATCAAATCCTCACTCGTTGTCAAAATCGCATCTTTTTGAACAAATTGTTCAAACTGAATTAAATCACTCTTATATGCAGATATTGTGTTTTTGCTTAAAACTTTTACGATAGAGATATACTCCAAAAATGCTTCTACCGTAAATGACATTACTCTATTTCAATATATCTATCATCAAAATAAATTTTACCATCATACGCAAACAGAGACTCTTCGATCTTAGTTGGTATCTTTATAACCCTATAACTACTTAAATCTTTTTTTATCTCTATCAAATAACCATTTTTTTCAACACCAAAAAGTCTATCATCAGTTTCAAATACTGCCAAGATGTGAGCATCTTTAAACTTCATCTCTTTCTGCTTTTTAAGCATCTCATCAAACAAGATAACTTTTCCACTTTTTGTAAAAACATAAACTTTATGATCATTATAAATTATATCTTTTACATCAACATTGACACTATTAATTGTATCTGGGTTGATAGAGATTATCTTACTTGAAGTTGCTGCAATTAGTGTGTTGTCAAATACATCTAAAAATATAACATTATTAAAAAACTCTCTGTTACTGATGGCCACATCTCTTAAAACAACTTTTTTATTTAAATCCATAAACAACAATCTTCCATCAAGTGTCGCAAAAACTACCATATCATTTAAAAAGAGCGGATTAGCCAATCTTGAATCAAACGCTAACACATGTGCCAAAGGCTCTTTATAGATCAATCTATTCTCTTTGATATCATACAACATGATTGTGTTATCTGCTAAAAGTGCTGCTAAAAATCTATCTTTTAGTGTCGCACTTGCTAATTGTTGTTTAAAATTTTTTTCAAAAAGCAATTTACCAGATTTTGAGAGTATTTTCATCTCTCCATCACCTTTTGTTATCACAATCGCACCATTAGAAGCATTTACAAACAAAAAATCTTTTGGAATTTTTATATCTAAAAGTCCATCCTCTTTCGTGATAATTTGTCCATTTTGATATGTTGCTCCATCTCTAGATACATCAACAAGCTTTGTCTTAAATGTTTTATCATATTCGATAATTTTATCAACTTTTTCTGGTTCATATACACTTTTTGAACTACAACCTACAATCAAAAAAACAAATATAACTCCATAGAGAAACTTCTTCATAATACTCCTACTCTCTATTTCATATAGTGTTTAAGACTTTGTGCAATCTCATTTAGGGCAGAACCAGCCGGAATTTGAGCCAATATAACACCAGCTTCTTTATTTTTACCATCCTCAAGGAGTAAATACACACTTTGAAGTGAAGCAAGCTCTTTTAAAAGTGCATCTTTTTTCATAGAATAATCTCTCAAATCTTTTTGTAAAAGCGAAGCTTCTTGATATGTCAAAAGATCTTTTAATATTGGATCTGTAATTTGTGATTTTAATGCTTGGAGTTTTGCAGAATCGTTACTCTTTACCTCGCTACTAAATAAAAAAAGCTGATAAAGTCTAGGATTTTTACTCTTAAGGGTTTCTAGTGCCGTTTTATTAGTAGGGTCAGATTGGAGTGTCACAAAAGCTCTATTTGACTCATCTAAATTACTCTTTTGTATCGATTGATAAAAAACATACGCCAATGACAAAACAATTACTAAAACTGCTACTATTATCAAAAGTTTTTTATACTTTTTAAAAAAACCCTCCGCTTTTATCACACTCTCAAGAAACTGTTCTTCGGTGCTTAACTCTTTTTTTATGGCATCCACATTCTCTTTAAGTCCCAATGTTTTTCCTTTGAAAAATTTATTTTACAATATAACATAGCTAATATTAAATGTACTTTTGTTATTATCATTACTTA
>CAYUSV010000099.1:0-7349 GCA_964447385.1 uncultured Campylobacterales bacterium
ATCTCAAATCCATCAAGAGTTTTTGAAAAAGATATCAACTTTTCACTAGCTTTTTGTTTGGTAAATAAAAAGCAGTACCCTTTAAGTCCCGTACGACTTACCCGTCCTCTAAGCTGATGCAAAGTAGCAAGTCCTAGTCTCTCTGGTGCTACTATTACTATGGTTGAGAGATTTGGCAGAGATATACCTACCTCTATAAGTGTTGTTGCTATAAGTATATTGCCACCAGCTTTAAAACTCTCCAAAACCTCCTCTTTGGTTTTGTCTTTTCCATAAGTTACATAAACTTTTTCAAAATTCTTCTCCCAATACCCTCTTGCTTCATCAATCGACTGATATGCTATAACTTCACTCTCTTCTACTAGCGGATAGACTATGATAGTCTGCCTATTTTGTTTTATTTCATCTCTTATATGTTCTAAAAGAGATGGGAAATCACTACCATTTATGATATGCGTCTGTATATCTTTTGGGTATGGCAACTCTTTTATCTGACTGATATCTATGATACTTGCTTGAATCATACTAAGAGTTCTAGGGATTGGGGTAGCTGAAAATTGTAAAAAATGTGGCTGTTTTTCGCCATCTGTTACCATCTTTGAGATTAGAGATCTCTGTTTTGTTCCAAAGCGGTGTTGTTCATCTATCATAACTAAATCACAATCTGGTATAGTGCGATGCAACAGAGCGTGAGTACCTATTAAAAAGTCATATTTATCCAAAGACTCTTTTTTATCACTTTGGTTTGTAACAAGAGTTATTTTAAACTCCTTTGGCAAAAATTTAACAGCCTCCTCATAAATTTGAGCTGCTAAAATTGTAGTAGGAGCCATCAAAATTGACTTTGATGGATAAGCCATCATAGCCGAAGCTAATATAACCATAGTCTTACCACAACCAACATCTCCCATGATGACTCTTTTAGAGGCTCTGTCTTTTAAAAAATCCTCTCTTATTTCGCGGATAACTTTTAGCTGGTCTTTTGTCAAGGTAAATGGTAAAGAGTCTAAAAAAGGAGTTATATCTCCATCTAATTTTTTTTTAGAGGGTGCTTCTATCTTTTTTGATGAGAGTTTTTTTATGTGATTATATATCTCTATATACTTTAAAACCTCTATACTCTCATCTAAAAAACCTCCATTTTTTTCATAAGCTTGGGCAAACTCTCTGCTTGGATTATGTAACAAAAAGAGCATTGATGCTTTTTTTTCATCAAGCCCATCTCTTATAAGCGCCTCTTTTGTAACTTGATCTTTTATGATTTTTGATACTGTTTTGTTCTGTAACTTTGTCTTGTATTTTGGTAAAACTATATCTATCTGCTCTACCATTTGAGGTTGTACAATCTGTAGATGTTCATAGTTTATGTCGATTTTACCTATACAAAATAGTCTATTTGATTTTTTAAAAGTTTCCAGATGGTATTTTCTTGGGTGAAAAATTATAGCGTTTAATTCACTATCAAAGTTATGTGCAAAAAATTTAAGCTTCATAAACTTTGGAGTGTATGAGGTAGATAATACTGTAGCATCTATGACATTTGAAAAACCGATTTTTGGAGTGTTTGCTATAAAAAGATTTTCATAACTAGATGGGGCTATCAAAGCGAGGTCAAAAAGATTTTCTACCCCTATCTTTTTTAACCTCTGTTTGTCATCTTTATTTAGGTTCACTTTTTTGTTACGATTGCAAAACTTAAGTTATTTATCTCTTTATGAGATTTTATAAAATTATTTAACTCTTCTAAAGTTAATTTATCGATTAATTCAAGCTCTTTTTTAGAGTGTCCAAGCTCAAAACCTCTATAGTAATCCATAAATGTTCGATTTAGCCTTTGACTTAGAGTCTCATTTCTAAGTGGTTCACTTCCGATGATAAATTTTTTAGCTTGTTCTAACTCCTCTTTTGTAGCACCATTTGCAACAAAATTTGATATCACCTCTTTTACAAGCTTTATCGCATCTTCTTGGTTTTCAAGCTTTGTCTGTAGATGTCCACTAAAGACATTGTGAGATTTATTTAAAATTATTCTAGCATATGCTGAATATGCAAGTCCTCTTTTTACCCTAACCTCTTCCATCAAACGACTTCCAAAACCGCCACTGCCTAATATAAAACTTGCAACTCTTGATTTGTATGCATCTTTATCATTTACCTTCAAGTTATAAGAAGAACCAAAATAGATATAAGCTTGTTGTGTATCTTTTACTATCTCAACTCTTTTAGAATCACCTAAAGAGTCAAATGTCGCTAATGGTTCACTTTTACCTACTTCTAAACTCTCAAGAAGTTTTTTAGCAAACTTTCTTGCCTCATCTAACTCTAAATCTCCACCAATTACAACAACTACACGACTAAGTACCATATGCTCTTTATAAAAATTTTCAATATCTTTCAGTGTTATAGACTCTAAACTAGCCAATGTTCCAATGGCTGGATTTTCTATAGGGGTACCCTTATATCTTAATTTTTTAAGTCCCATTTTTGCTATATAATCAAAATCACTCTCTTTTTTGTTAATATAAGCAATTTTAAGTAATTTAACTTTATCAAAACTCTCTTTTGAAAAGTTTGGATCACGAAGCAATTCATCAAAAAAGTCAACTCCTTCACTAAATTTCTCTTTTAGAGATGAGAGCTCCATCGAAAAAGTCTCATTGCCTCTACTTGCACCGATATGAATAGCACTCTCTTCTAGTTTTTTAGCAAATCCAACTGAACCTAACTTTTTTGTCCCTTCATTTAAGATGGAAGATGCAAAAGCTGCAATTCCTGGATGATTTTTATCTTGTATGCTTCCACTATTTTCAAATATTAGCTCCATTGAAGCGATAGGAAGTGTACTATCTTTTTCAAAAATCAGAGGTACTTTGACCCCTTTTATCTCAACTGTTTCAATCATCTTACTCAATAAAACTCCTTGTAATATCATTAATATAATTATAACTCTTTTCATATACTCTCTTTCTCAAAAATCTCTAACATGTTATATGCTGTATCTCTTTTAGCCGGAATTTCATCGATATCTGAGATGAGTCTTATCATCTCTTCTTGATTCATTTTATTTACCGCTCCTGCTGCTGCTACAACATTTTCTTCCATCATGGTAGAACCTAAATCATTTGCACCAAAAAGAAGTGCTAACTGTCCGATATAACTTCCCTGCGTTACCCATGAGCTTTGAATATTTTGAAAATTATCCAGATATAGACGACTAACAGCAAGAAGTCTTAGATATCTGTTTGAAGAGTGTTTTGAAATTTGTGGATTTTGAAGTGCTAGTTTAGTATTATCAGGCTGAAAACTCCACATGATAAACGCACGAAAACCACCTGTTTGATCTTGCAGATCTCTTATCTTTTGCCAATGTTCAATTATCTCTTCATCACTCTCAACTGTACCAAACATCATAGTCGCTGTTGATTTGATCCCTAGATCATGTGCTTGTCTATGCACCTCTAGCCAATCATCAGCACTAAGTTTTTTTGGAGCAATTATATCTCTAACTCTATCACTAAGTATCTCCGCCCCGGCTCCTGGAATAGAAAAAAGACCTTTTGCTTTAAGCCTTGCTAAAACCTCTTTATAACTTATCTTTGAGATTTTTGCTATATAATCTATCTCAATAGCTGAAAAACCGTGAATAGTTATACTCGGATAATTTTTACTTATCCACCAAACCAACTCTTCATACCATTCAATTTTTAACTTCGGATGTACGCCACCTTGAAAAAGTATCTGAGTACCACCAACTTCCATAAGCTCATCGATCTTTTTACCTATCTCTTCAAAACTAAGTACATACGCATCACTATCTTTGGCATGGCGATAAAATGCACAAAAGTTACAATCTACCCAACAGATATTTGTATAGTTTATATTTCTATCTACTACAAAGGATGTAATTTTTTCAGGGTGTAGCTCTCTTTTTTTCTCCTGTGCCATCTTTCCAAGCTCTGCTAAATCACAATTTTGTATAAGCTCTAATGCTTTAGAGTTAGTTAATCTTCCCATTATCATCCCTATCTATCATAAACAGAGATTATAGCTGATCTTATTGGAAAATTGCATTAACTGTTCTTAACTCAGATGCACTTACTGGAATTTCATTAAATCGTTTTACTTTATCGTAACCTTTTACCACGATATCATATGTTCCAGTTGCCAAGTTAAAATTTGCAACCCCTGTTGATCTTGACGAGAACGAATAAGTAACTTCTCTACTATTGGAACTATTAAAGATTTGGATCTTTGCACGAAACGGTTTACTACCCTTTTTTACAACTACTTTTATAGAACCGTCATCAAATGTGATTTTTTTATTGATACTCTGCCCTTCTGCTAAAGTTACTCTACCTAATGTCTTTTGTCTTTTAGCCGAAGCTGTACGATAAGTAGCTTTTATGACATAAACTCCAGCTGGAAGTTTTATATCTTTAAGAGATCTACCTTTTCCTGTATAAAAAGTCTTAATTCTCTGTTTTGTACCAGCTTTAAAAACTTCTACCCATGCTGAAACTGCTTTTTGATTGCTATAAGCTCGCACCTTTATTGTCGCTTTTTCTCCATCAGCATAACCACCTCCTAAAACTCTATCAGACATACGATCAGCAATCTGCTCTTGTGATTTTCTATAATTTTTTGGCTCTATATGACGCTTGATTACTCTTGGTTCATCTTTTGGAGCAATTGTTTTGGTAATTATAATCCTATTTTTTGGTTTCTGCTCCTGGATAATTGGCATATCTTTAATCTCAACCTCAGTAACTTCAATAGATGGTGCCTTTACAATTTCTGGCTGTTTCAATTCATTGATTTTAGGTTTGCTGACAATTGTTGGTTGATAATTTGGGGTATTCATTTTGGTATCTATCGCTTGAACTTCAAAACTTGGCTCTTGAAAATTTGGTTTTACAACTCTATTGTCACTTATCTCTGTTTGAAATGTTTTGCTATTTACACCAGCAGTTGATGGAAGTGTGCTTTTGTTAAATGAATTTATCTTATCTTTTGCAGTAGCTAAATCGCTTTTAAATCCAACTGGGGCTTGTTTATTGTTTAAAACGGGAACAAAAGTTTTTGCAACAGGAAAAGTACTGATGGTTGAGACAGAAGTGTTTGGCATCTGTACCTTGCTTCTTTTTGCAACTTCTTCTATTTTGCTAGATGATACGAGAGTACCTAGTACTCTTGTATCTTGTTTTATACTTTGATGTGGGCTTTTTTTGACATTATCAATAGTCTCAGAGAGATGTTTAATATTTGTATGTGAAATTAAAGGCTTTGATGCGCTTTGTTGAACAATAGGCGTTGTTATATCTTTTGGCTCTTTTAAGATCGTTGGTCTAATTTTTATCTCTTGTATCTCTTTAGTTTTCTCCTCTTTGTGCGTAAAAAGTGAACCAATTTTTTGCGAAATCCCATCAAAAAAACCTACTTTTTGTTCATCTTTATGCCTTAGCTCTTCTACTTTGTGAAGTGTTTGCATCTTTTGATACTGTTTAGGCATCTGTGTCTTTAGTGCATCCACTATAACATCTGGAAGTGTCTCCATCTGGCTCATTTTAAACTTAAAAACACCTCTGTTTACCTCAATTTTAATTATGTCACCGTTACCAACAGGCTCATTGAATATAAGATAGAGATCATCAATTTGATTATTTTGTTCATAAAAAGTTCTATTATTATTTTTAATAACTACATCATAATCACCACTATATACACCACTAGTAACATCCATAGTCACACTAAAGGCAGACCCTTGAAAAGGTACAAACGAAGAACCCTCCCCTTCAGAGAGAGTTCCTGAAATCTCTTTCGCACTTAAACTTGCTGAAGTTACAAAAAGAAAGAGTATGGAAATCATTAGAATCAAAATATTTTTTTTCAAAATGTAAACCTTATCAAAATTTTATATATTCTACAATATATTTAATTTATTCTTGGTAAAATAGCTTATATCAGACTTTATGTTCAAATTCAGGCACTATCTCTTTTAGTTTTTTAGCCTTTTTGGTAGCTATCAAAAGCTCTTCTATATCATTATTTAGCTTTTTAATATCATAACTTGTAGACGGAGCTATAAATATAGAATCATACCTAGTATCTTTATCACTCTCATCTATTAAAAGCTCTTCGTAAAGTTTTTCACCCTTTCTTAATCCTGTATAGACAACTCCAAGATCTTTTTTACCATAAATTTTCAACATCTTTTTTGCTAAATCTACAATTTTGATAGGCTCTCCCATATCAAGAATAAAAAGCTCACCATTTTTAGCAATAGCTGCAGCTTGAAGCACCAACTGACAAGCCTCAGGAATCAACATAAAATATCTAGTGATATCAGGATGGGTTATAGTCAAAGCTTTTCCTTCTTCAATCTGCTTTTTAAATTTGGGTATAACACTTCCACTGCTACCAAGTACATTTCCAAAACGAACCCCCGTTATAAGCGTATCACAAGAATCCACATTTTGTGCATATAGCTCACTCACCCGTTTGGTCACTCCCATAATATTTGTAGGTCTTACAGCTTTATCTGTGGAAATCAAAACAAATTTTAAAACACCATACTTGATAGATAAATCTATACAATTTTTAGTACCTATAATGTTATTTAGCACTGCACCCTCAATATTTTCCTCACAAAGAGGCACATGTTTGTATGCGGCTGCGTGAATTACTATCTGCGGTTTATATTTTTGAAATGCTTTTTCTAAGAGCTTTTTATCCACTACTGATTGCATAAGTGTTATTTTGTTTTTAAAACTTAGCTCTTCGTTTATGCTATAGAGATTATATTCGCTATGATCCAATAAAAGAAGTTGTTTTGCTCTGTATTTTGCACACTGTCTTACTATCTCACTTCCTATACTCCCTCCAGCCCCTGTAACTAAAACTATTTTATCTTCAATCAAAGAGGCAATTGTTTTTGTATCTAAATCCTTTGGATGTCGTGCTAAAAGATCTTCGATAGAGATGTCAATCAACTTCTCATTTTTGCTACCTAAAAGTTTTGAAAGTTTAATATTTGTAATACCTAATCGCTCTAACTTATCAAAAATCTCATCAAGTTTATCAGATGAATATTGTGTGGTAATGATTGCACTATTAATTTGATGCCTATAAACTAAATTTTCTAACTTATCAAAACTAAATACTTTTAGATTTGATAGATATGTATCGATTAAGCTTCTGTTTTCATCGATTATGGCTACTGGAAAAAAATTAATCCCACCATCTCTTGCACTAGAGATAACACTGATAGCTTTTTGATTTGCACCTATGATAATTGTTGGATTTAAACTATCTGGATTTGATAAGTCTTGAATAATTCTTTTTGAAAAACG
>CAYUSV010000100.1:0-7279 GCA_964447385.1 uncultured Campylobacterales bacterium
AACAAAAACCGTTATAACAGATGATATCAGCCTCTTTAGGATCGCTACCATCACCAATAACCGCAGATTTTAATCCCATCATAATAGCTATATTTTGCCCTAAACATTTATCAGGTACAAAGAGGATTTTTTTACCACTTTTTAAACC
Organism: uncultured Campylobacterales bacterium; assembly: GCA_964447385.1. Classification (GTDB taxonomy): domain Bacteria; phylum Campylobacterota; class Campylobacteria; order Campylobacterales; family QNZT01; genus SZUA-1433. Next base: position 149 of record CAYUSV010000100.1, read on the forward strand.
TTTTTCGATAATTTTTTTAGCATTTGAACTGGTACATACCAAGCCTCCCATCTCTCCAACTTTTGCTTTTACTTCAGCAGAAGAGTTTATATAGGTTATTGGCATGATATCCTCTTTTTTGATGCCGGATTTTTCAAGTATTTTTACACTTGTATCATAATGCTCCCCATCAATCATCCTAGCCATTGCACAACAGGCAATTTTTGGCATGAGTACTCTTTTTTGTGGTGAGAGTATTTTTACACTCTGTCCCATAAACCCAACCCCACAAAAAATTAGAAAAGGGTTACTATCCTCTACTGCCATTTGTGCTAATTGTAGGCTATCTCCTGAAAAATCAGCCATATCAAATACTTCATCTTTTTGATAAAAATGTGCAACTATTGTTACATTAAGTTTGTTTTTAAGCCTAACAATCTCGTTTTTGTACTCTTGATCTGTCAATTTTAAATTCCTTTATATATTTATTATCTCAATATTACATAATTTAAGATAATTATACCTTTAAAAAAGTATTTAAACTGCTCCTAATTTTTTCTTTACATCATCATGTGCCATGTTCGGATTCCAAGGTGGATCAAAAGTAAGATTTGCCTCAACGCTTTGTACTCCTTCTACTTTTAAAACAGCTTCCTTTGTCCAATTTAAAAGCATCTCATGTAGAGGGCATGATGGTGTGGAAAGTGTCATTGTAACAATTACATCTTTTTCATCTTTTATCTCAATGCCATAAATAAGCCCCATCTCAACTAAGTTAAACCCCACTTCTGGGTCGATTACTGTGCTTATTGCATCGTAAATATCTTGTTCATTAAAAGCCATTCTTTTATCCTTTGTATTTAAATATATATGTTATGTTAGCCACTACCAAAATAGCGTTAGCAAGAAACATAAGTTTTCCAATGTTTATAAGTATACTACTATCGAAAAGTATACCAATAGTTAAGAAAAGTACTGTTGCCAACTTTGTGCCAAATTCAGCAATACTCATTTTTTCATCTACCATGTCTGCTAACATTGGAACTTGCTGTTTTCCAACAAGTGGCGCAAATTTTTCATTCCAAACTAAAAAAGGGACAATTTTATACATGTGTCCAACAACAAAAGAGCTAATAAACCCAAAAATTAAAAAGATTGCAAAAATTTTAACTACATTTTCATTTGAAAGAAAAGGAGTTAAAAGTCCTAAAATGATCAAAAAAATTCCACTTGCAATTATGTCATATGCGTAGATATCAAGATGTTTTCGCATTCGCTTTTTAAATATGTCATATAGTTGATAAGTAAATGTTAAGATAGTTACAATTATCAAAATTTGGGCTAATATAAACCATTCAAAAAGTGCACAAATTGAAGCAGTTATAATACCTGCAAGTATGTAATTACTAAGCTTTTTATTAAAATTATGTGAGAGCATAAACATAGGGATTAGTATAGTTGCGATAATCGCCATCAGTCCTCCTGCAAACCCAAATAGCACAAGTACGATATGTGAATGTGCTAAGCTTACAGTATCAAATGATAAGTTGGCGTGTATTAGTCCCAAAGATGATAATAGACCATAAGTTACACCTAAAAAAAGTATCACATGGATCACTAGAATAAAATAGGCTTTGATTTCAAATTTTGGTATTTTTTTAATCGAAAGAAAAACATTTGTAATGTAGAGTAAAAATGATATATATAAAAGTATCGATCCATATCCCAAATATTCAAACATCAAAGGAGATAAAAAAGAGCCAAAAAACGGTATTACACCAACTACAAAAAGAGCAAGATGTGCATATGCCAAATCATTTGAGTATAACGGTATCTCTAAAATTACTGATATAAGTTGATACATAGCACCAAAAATTACACTTATCATAAATCCAAGCAAAAATATATGAACAAATCCCACAGCTTTTGGGTCAAGATAGTGAATATCTAAAAAATCAACACTCAAAAAAACCACAGCAGCTAATAGATAAAAAAATACACTTACTATAAAAAAAGAGGTAACAAGTCGTGATGGTGGTGCAAAAGTAAAGTTTAATCCCCCGCCCATAACTTAACCTTTACACGAAGTAGATTTAAAATCTGTTGAAAGTTCACCCTCATTTTTTAGAGAAAAAATTATTTTCACCTTACCATCTTCAAGCTCTTCAATTTCCCAGCTGTAATCCTTCTCAACCTTTGGAAAAAGTCCCATTGGTTTTTTCATATTTGTCATAACAAGCTTTTTATCAGGGGTATCTATAAGTTTCAGACCACTCATAGCATTTACCATAGGTCCAGGAGGTGTGCAAAGACTAGAATCAAATTCAAAATAGGTAATTCCATCTACCCCATATGTAAAAAATGGTTCTGTCGCACCTGTAACCTCAATCTGTTGTTTGTTCATAATAATCTCCAAAAATTTAACTATCTTGTTTGTAGTGTACCAAACATCTTGCTGAGTGAAAACCTCGATCATAATTTTTTGAGGTAAAGATATCGTTTTCTAAATGCCAATCTTTATCTTTACTGATCAATATTGTTTGCTCAACTCCTCTTGTTGCTCTGCTTTCACAGATTACTGTTTTATTGTTTTTAAATGCTTCTTGTACAGCATTCATGCGCTCTGTAGTATTTAGATAATGAGAACCAATAGCTACAGCAAGAAATGTAAAAACCAGAGGAAAACCTCTCTTAAAAGCATTTTTACCCATAAATGGACGAGTTGTTACATATGCGGTAACAATTAAAATAAATGCAACTATAGCAAGATAGCCACCTTCTAATGCCAAAAAATTACTCATTTATATCTCCTTTGTATGTTTATCTTCCCACTCCAAAAATGATGGGGTAAAGTATTTAAGTCGCACTTTTTTAAACTCTCTTGTAGAGTAAAGTGCTCTTTTTGCCTTGTATTGTATCTCATTACCAATCTCTTCTATAGTGGCATTTGTCTCCTCTTTTGTCTTTCCATGTATCATAGTAAATAAATTATATGGCCAATTTGGATACTTTGGGCGTAGATAACAGTGGCTAACTGCTGAAAACTCTGCCGCTTTTTTTCCTATTTTATCTCCATCTTTTTCATCAATATCCCAAACCGTCATAGAGTTTGCATTAAAACCTGCTTTTCTATGGTTTAAAATTGCAGCAAATCGTCTCATAACACCAGCTTCTTGAAGCTCTTTTAAGTTTTCAAATAGTGTGTCATAATCAATACCAAGCTCATTGATAATATGTTCAAATGGTTCATTAACAATATCTATATCTTCTTGTATGAGTTTGATGATATCATAATGAAGCGGTGTTAGTGTGATATCTTTTTTAAGCTGTTTTTTGACTTTCTCTTTTTTAGCACCTTTTCCAGTGGTGTCCAATTTTACAGAGATTTTAAACAATTTAAGTGTAGGTAGTGTGATAGACTCTTTGGCATTAGCATCTTTTGCCAAGATCTCGATACTCTTTTCTAAACCTAGTTTGGAGTTTGGATCTATAGCTATTGTAAACCAAATATTAAATTCATGATCTCTTTCATAGTTATGTGAAACACCAGGATGTGCATTTATCACCTCTACAGCTGCATCGATATCTTCTTCTTTCACTACAAATGCAACCAATGAAGATTTAAAACCAAGACTTTTAGTATCAAAAATAGCAGATACTTGCCTAATAATTTTATTTTGTTTCTCTTCTTTTAATATGTTTATAACCACTTCTTCACTCAAATCAAGAGTATTAGCAATCTCTTTAAAAGGTCTTTTTACTAATGGAAAATTTTTCTGTATTATGGATAAAATTTCGTTTTTCAATCTACTTCCTAAATGTTTGGTTTGACATAAAAATTGTAACAAAATAGACTAAAGTTTACTTTGATTTAAGTCAATCACAGCAACTTTTGGTATCTAAACCCTAGTACCCTTTTGTGTCACAATGTCTTTTTGTTTCTGTTTTCTCATCGGATCTTTTTCGACAAATATATGTTTTCGACTCCACGGATCCATCTCGGTATAATACATAAGAGTTGAGTATGTCGAGGGTGTTGGGATAAAAACCTGTACTTGTTCTGGGTTTAGCCGTAGTTCTTGGTTTGCAAACTCTTTTAAGTTATGCATGTCATCCATTTGGCTTCCAGGATGTGCGGCTATGAGGTAGTAGGTTAAAAACTGTTTTTTTCCTGATTTTTTATTTAGAGAGTCAAAGTCTGATTTGAAATTTATAAGAGTCTTTTTGTCAGGTTTTCCCATAAGTTTTAGTATTTTGTCTTCTGTATGTTCTGGTGCTATTTTCATTTGTCCAGAGATGTGGTGATCGACTAATGTTTTTAAATATTTTTGACCATGTTTTTTATCTTCATTTATAAGATCATAGCGTATTCCACTGTTTACAAACGCTTTTTTGACATGTGGTAAGTTTCGTATCTCTTTTAGCATCTCTATCTGTGGTTGATGATCAGGTTTTAGGGCAGGGCAGACAGTCGAGCTTGTGCAGGCTATATCTGTGCAGACTCCGCTTTTTATCTTTTTACTACACTCATATCCATACATGTTGGCAGTTGCTCCTCCAACATCATTTATAATACCTCTGAAATCTTGATGATTTTTAAATGTATCTATTTCATCTACGATAGATTTTTGACTTCTGCTTCTGATAGTTCGTCCTTGATGTACAGATATTGCACAAAAGTTGCACTCTCCATAACATCCGTGGTGAGTGGTTACTGAAAATTGAATAGTTTGTAGTGCTTTTACTTCACCCTGTGCTTTGTAGTATGGATGTACATCTCTCTCAAACTCCAATCCATAAACATGATCTATCTGTTTTTCATCCATATAATTTTGTGGAGGATTTTGGATTAGCCATCTGCTATCGTGGAGTTGACAAAGTCCTTTTGAGATGATTGGTTCATTATTGTTATAAAATTGGTGAAACATGTTTATAAACTGTTTTTTATCGTTTTTACACTCATCAAATGTTGGTAGTTGTATATATCCTTCTTTAGACTCTTTAGCGATATAACAAAGTCCTTGTAAATCTTTGATAGGTTTTTTATCTCTGTATGCATTGGCTAACTCTACGATAGTAATTTCTGCCATGCCGTAGACTAAAACATCAGCTTTTGCATCAAAAAGTAGTGATTTTCTTATCTTGTTTGACCAGTAGTCATAGTGCACAACACGACGCAAACTAGCCTCTATCCCACCTAGTACTATAGGCACTGTGTCTTTGAAATTTTTTCGGATATGATTTACATACTTTATACTTGCCCGATCTGGACGACGGTTGTTTATGGTTCCTGGCGTAAAATCATCACTTTTTCTAAACTTTTTAGTAGCTGTATAGTTGGCTACCATGCTATCTACCAACCCCGCACTCACTCCCCAAAAGAGTTTGGGTTCACCAAGTCTTGTTATATCGTCATCATCGCAAAGATTTGGTTGGGCTATGACTGCAACTTTGTATCCTGCATCAATCAATATCTTTCCTACGATTGCGATACCGTTATAGGGTGTGTCTATATAGGTATCACCGCTTATGAGTATGACATCAAGCTTTTGCCAACCAAGCTTTTTTAACTCTTTTTTTGTAGTAGGTATGAACACTAAAAGCCTTTTTATTTATTACTTTTGTTATAATACCCAAAATCAATTTTAAAAAGGTGTTACAATACATGGCATATTTCCCTGCATTTATAAAACTTGATGGTATGAAGATTCTAATTGTAGGAGGAGGTAGTATCGCCAGTCAAAAGCTTGAACATATGCTGGATTTTACCAAAGAGATTAGTATAATTGCACCAAAATTATCAACACACACGAGCCAAATGATAGAGCAAAACAAGTTATCTTACTTTAATAGAGCATATAAAAGAGGTGATGTTGATGGTTTTGGTATTGTTATTGTTGCAGTTGATGATATCTTGGTGCAAAAAAGTGTTTATAGTGAAGCTCGTGAAAAAGGGATACTTTGTAACTCTGTAGATTCTGTAGATTATTGTGATTTTATATTTCCTTCATACATAAAAGATGGAGATTTAACTATCGCTGTTTCAACTTCTGGTGCTTCACCTGCAGTTGCAAAATACTTAAGAATGTTTTTACAAAACATCATTCCAAGCTCTATTAGTTCATTTTTGCAGGAGATGAAAATAGTTCGCTCTAGCATGCCAAAGGGGAAAAAGAGAATGGAGTTTTTAGATCAAAAAGCTAAAAGTTATTTTAAGAACTTATACTAAAGTTGTTAAAATAGAAGATATTGACTCATGTCAATACAGTAATTTAAATTATGTTCTATAATTATGGGGTGTGAAAATAAGGAGTCATTATGTTGAAAAGATTATTACCGTTTGCGCTAGCGGCTGGACTCCTTTTTTTTGGATATCAAGCTTATATTGATGCCAAACCAGAAGATAGGAATGATCGTGTTTATCATGAGTTAAAGCCCCATATCCCATATAAATTAGAGAAGCGAGTTGGTGGGCTTAGTATTACAAGTACATTAAATGATGTCAAAGAGAAACCACCTGCGGCACAAGTTTATCATAGATTGGATCAATTGGAAAAATTGTGGGGAAAGGATCATCTAAGAGTAGAAGGAAATACACTTTTAGTCCTAGATGATGAAAACAAAACAATAAAAACTATCGAGCTTCAAAATAATTCTGAACGCTCATACATTAAGAATTTTTTTGGAATATAAAGTTTTAGCGCGATATGACTTCATCTCTTTTACACCACAGTAAATTGTCCCATCATCCCTCTGTCTTCATGCTCTAAAAAGTGACAGTGATACATATATGGTATATTTGCATCTGTATAATCAACCATCTTTACGATAAATTTCACACTCTCTCTACCTTTTAGATAGACTGTATCTTTATACCCTTTTTCATTTTCAAAAACAGCGGTACTACTTCCGTTTCGCTCTATTATTATAAAATGTGTAGCGTGTATATGAAAGTTATGATCCATTCCCATGTTATTTACAACTTCCCATATCTCTATATCTCCAAGTGGTACAATTTCATCAATTCGATTCATTGCCATTGATTTACCATTTATTTGAAAATCACCCATTCTTCCAGATAGTGTAAATTTTCTATTTTTAACAGCGTCAGCTGGATTAAGTTTTACAAGAGAGGTTAGTGAGTTTGGAAGA
>CAYUSV010000101.1:0-7153 GCA_964447385.1 uncultured Campylobacterales bacterium
TTTGGTCTGGGATGGTTATATAAAGTTTCTAAAATCTTTGATAGTTCTCCATGGAAAATCAGGTATCTCTTCTTGAAGTAGTTCAATAGTTTTTGAGATAGCTTCACCAATAATGATATACTCTCTGATAGTAGCACTATATGTTTTTCTATCACTCTCAAACTCTTTAAATATCATATCTTGTATATAACTCTCAATAGCCTCTATGGATTCAAGCGCATCTGTGATATATAATAATATATCTCTATCAGACATGAATGATATCTTTCTCAATATATTTTTTCACCATTGGCTTGATAGTACTTTCTATTCCTAAATCTACTTGTTTTTTAAAATGCTCCTCAAGATAGTATTTAAGCTCAAAAAAGCTTTTAAATTTATTGTCACTCTCTATCTCAACAGCAATATCAATATCACTATCTTCTCTCTCTTCACCTCTTGCATAAGATCCAAAAAGGGCTATAGAGACTACCCCATAGCTTTGGGCTAAAAAAGATTTTTTATCTTTTAAAAATAACAATATTTCCTCTTTTGTCATATCTTTACCCTTTTTTCTATAATAACTACAAACTATTTATACAAGTATAGCATAAGTTATTGTTTTGGTATTTTCCATCTATAAAAGAGGTAAGTTGTGAAACTGCTATTTGGACAACAGATCATCAAGAGTTAGTGGTTTACCCAAAGACGGTGATGGTTTACTCTCAAACACAAATCCATCTTTTTTTAGTTTCATATGACATGTGATACATTTATCCAAGCCTTCATGCTCTTTTATACCACTTGCAGAAACTTTTTCTACATCATGGCACTCCCAACAATCTTGACCACAACCTCCACCCATATCTATTTTGCTCATCTGCTCTTGTGTATGACATGATACACATGTTTTTAATACTTGATGCTCTTTATCTAACTTACCATCTTTTTTGACCAATCCTGGATGACAAGTTATACAATCACCCTCACAGGCAAAAAGAGAAATATTTAAAAATAGTATTACTAATAGTATACGCATATACATCCTTTTTTTAGCTCAAAGTATATCAAAGTTTTGTGGATAAATTGTAAATAATTATACCAATGCACTCTCTTTTTCTGTCTCTTTTATTACTTGTGACTTTTTATCTTTAAGTTTACCTTCTGAAATATGAAGCTTATGATGAAAATATCTATCAACATCAAAAAATATTTCACCAAATTTATTTTTAAAAGTCAACTGTTTTTTATCTAACTCATTGATACTCTCTAACCCCATGACAGCAAGTACAGTTTTCATACCTTTTAAGAGATTGGTGTGATAGCTTGCTATCTCACCTGCTTTTTTGACAACTAGATAAGAGGCTCTTTTTCGAGGGTCTTGTGTTGCCATGCCAACAGGGCAGACATGAGAGCCCGTACCTGAACATTGTCTTGCTCTTATACATCCTCCACTCATCATAAAAGCTCTAGCAATTCCAATAGCATCAGCTCCAAGAGCCATCGCAATTATTGCATCATCTGGAGTAAGTATCTTACCGCTAGAGATGATGTTCACAGCACTCTTTAATTTATATTTTCTAAGCATAGTATCTACGATAAATAGAGCATTTGGAGTTGTAAGTCCAACAGATTCCATAAGCTCTAGTGGAGCAGTAGCACTTCCTCCTTCACCACTATCAACAGTGATAAAATCAGGAATAGATTTTTTCATCACTTTTCTTTTTGCCATCAATGATACAAGATCTTCTATCGATTTAGCATCTGAAACTACTATCTTCATTCCAACAGGTTTTTGAGATATTTTTTGTAACTTTTCTATAAAATCCATAAGCTCTTCATTGCTATTTGCATAAGGAAAACGATTTGGCGATATCAAATCTTCTCCCTCTTTTACACCACGATAATATGCAATATCTGCTGTAACTTTAGAGCCTACTATCTTACCACCTGTCTGTTTTGCACCTTGAGCTATTTTTATCTCTGTCATGCGACAAAAACGCATATTTTTTGCATATCTTTGTTCATCAAAGTTTCCATTTTCATCTCTAACACCATATAGACCAGAACCAATTTGAAGTATCATATCAGGCATGTCACTTGGCACATCTTTTGGAAAAGATTCAAGTGATGCTTTCCAATTTACACGAAATAGAGTATGATTTTTAGGGTCATACATGTAAGTATTTTCTGTCTTTTTATTGAGTAATATTTTTCTATATGTCTTTATGGCAAAAGCACGATTGAAAAAGAGTACCGCCATTTTATATGCAAACTCTGAAAAAGGGGTACTTTGAACAACCTCAAGATAACCGCTACTCTCTTTATCTGGTCTGTGTGTATAAAAATAGTTAGATGTCAATCCACCTTCACCAGTATTTAGAGTAAAGTTAGAGAGCGTTGCTCCCAATGAAAAAGCACGAACTGCTTCAGGACTTAATGCACCATCACTCATGGCAGATCGAATAATTGGAGATTTTGCAACAAAAGGTATTGGTCTATTTTTACCGTAAGTGGTAGAAAAATCATCTGAAATTTCATCATCATTTTTAACTTGTGAAGAGTGTTTTATGATAAATCTTGATCCTGAAAAAGGTTGTGAAATAGAAAATGACATAAAAGAGGAGACATTTTTAGCAGCTCTATAAACCCAATCCACTTTATCTCTTGACTCATAAAAAGTCTCATCCGCAAAATATTGACGCAATGGATCACGAAGCGCCTCAAAAAGATAACGCATTCTTCCGATTATTGGATAATTGATAAGTAATTGATGTTTTCTCTGTACATAACGATCATATATATACAAATTGATAAAAAAAACAACCAAAACAGCAACGGTAATCATACCAACATGATTTAAACTATACTCCATATAAACTCCTTAAGTAATAATTCTGGATAATATGAAGTATCGGTTATTTCAGCTATTTTTTTAATCTGGGTTTAATTCATACACTCACAAAAAACTTCACCAGGTCTATCACCCTTTTTATTTCCCATATCACCCTCTTTTGGCACTTCATAAAACTCAACTCTAAACTTTACTTTGCCAGTAATCACTACATGGTGAAATCTCTCAGGCTCTATGACTATAGGATGATTTACATCAGCATCTAACACATTCTCTTTATCATCTTCCCATATATATTTTAAAGCACCCTCTTCCACAACAACAAGACCATATTTGCCTTTGGGTGCAAGATGATTTTTTAAAATCCCTTTCACTACGGTCTCTTCTGTCATGCTTGGAGTTTGCCCAACTTTTACAGCTGTTTTTGGTAATGTCTCATTTTGATAGTTCATGATATTCTCCTTGGAACAAATTTTAACATTTTACCCCTTGTTTAAAGCACCAATTACAGTAACAACTTCTAAAGTTTTCTCTTTTACTAAACCGATATCAGATGCCAATACCTCTATCTCTTTTGCATTATCAGTCATCTGATGTGCACTTTTACCAATTTTTTCTACAACAGCATTGATACTCAAATCAATCTCTTGTAGTGATTTTTGTGTCTTTTCAGCTAAACTTCTCACCTCATCAGCTACTACAGCAAAACCTCGTCCATGTTCTCCTGCTCTTGCTGCCTCTATTGCTGCATTTAGTGCTAAAAGATTGGTTTGATCAGCTATATCTCTTATGATATTTAAAACTTCTTTTACCCCTCTAGCCTGTGAATCAAGTTCCATAATCTCTTGTGCCATTTGACTCTCTTTCTCATTAGCACTTAGTAGTTTTTTCGTCGTTTTATCTACAATAATATCTAATTCACTTATAGTTTCGTTATTTAGTTTTGAAATTGTTTGTTGCAGATCTAAGGCATTTTTTTGAAGTAACTCTTTTTGCGTTTTATTATCTTCATCATATCTATTTAAGCTATCACCCAAACTATTTACTCCATCTGCTAACTCTCTCATTTGCGCTTGTAACTCTTGTGTTTGTATCTTTTTTTCATAATTATGATTTTGATAATCATCAAGTCTATCTCTTGTCTGTTCTGCAATTGATTGGATATTATCTAACATTTTATTAAACGATTTTGTCAATGCTGCTGTAATATGGTTTTCAGATTTGCTTGTAATTCTATCTCTAAAATCACCTTTACTTGCTTTTGCAGATATTAACAAAACTTCACCTATGATTTTAAGATCATTATCTTGATGTTTTTTGTAAATCTCTAAAACAGCATTTAACTCTTGTGAAACTTCATAAATTATCTCATTTATTTTAGGGTCTACTTTTAAAGACTCTATCTCATTTGACTTAAAAGAGATAAAATTAGAAAATTTTGAGATAAACTCTTTTGCTTTAATAATCTCTCTATAAGATTTATCAATCAAGATATATGACATAAAGCCTAAAATACTAGCTATAAAAAATATAGTCGCATTTGTTATCAAAAAAGAAGTATAATACTCATCTGCTAATTGAGTTAAATCTTCAAAAATAACAATTTTACCTAATTTATCTCCATTTTTTGTGCTAAAAGATTTAACCGAAAAAGATAACATTTTATCTTCTATTTCAAAAATTTGCGTTTTTTCTCTGTTTAAATCTAGCTCATTTAATATTTTTTGCGAAAAATCACCTACAATTTCAGTAAATATGAAATTATCCTTTTTCGGATAAGAACTTATTTGAGTATTACCCATAGTTTGACCATCCGATAGGGCAATAGCATAATGAAAACCAAATCTATTTAAATCATCTTTTTTAATATTCGTCTCATGCTCAGTAACTTCATCAAATACTTTAATTTTTATTTGAACCATCTCTTGTAAATGTTTTTGATAAGTTAAATAAGAACTTATATTAAATACAATTGAAAGAGTGGTTATTATAAATAAAATAACAAATACAAACCGACCTTTAAATGATTGAAAAAATTTAAACACTATCTATTCCTTTATACTGCTACCACAGAGTTCATCTCTTGATAAAGTTTTTCATATTTTTGAATCTCTTCTTTTGATGCCATTTTTCTAATAGAGAGGTAGCCCTCTTCTCCGTTAGAATTTACATATGGGAAAACTGTTGCAAAAACCCAATAGTAGTTACCATTTTTAGTTGAATTTTTTACAAAACCTTTCCAAACTTTACCACTTTTTACTGTTTGCCATAAGTCCTTAAAAGCAGCTTTTGGCATATCTTGGTGACGAACTATACTATGTGCTTTTCCTTCTAATTCACCTACTTCATACTCAGCAAATTTGCAAAACTCTTCATTGGCATATCTGATAATTCCTCTGCTATCTGTTTCTGAAACAAGAAGATTAGTTTGAGTCAATAATCTTTCCATTATTAAATCCTTTATTGCGTATAAATTATCCATACATCGACAATTTTAATATAAAAATTAGTATGCTACATACAAAAGGGATTTAGCATGTGTATAGAGTATAAAGTTATAAGAAAAAGAGATCTAAAACACACCTATATACAAATCAAACATGATGCAACTATTGAAGTAAAAACAAACTTTACTACATCTGAAAAATTAATTTTAAATTTCATCATAAAAAAAAGCGATTGGATTGGAAAAAAACAGGCTCTTATACAAAAAAGAGGATCCCTCCTACCAACACATTTTCATCTATTTGGAAAAGTTTATGAAAAAGCAGACTATTCTCTAACAACACAAAAAGAGATAGACTCTTTTTATCATCAAAAAACAGTGGAAGTTATCCAACCACTTATAGAGAGTTGGAGTCAAAAAATGCAACTTTTTCCAACGTATGTGGGATATAGAAAAAACAAGAGTAGATGGGGAAGCTGTAATGGAAATAATCGACTCTCTTTTAACACCAACCTAGCTAAAATGCACCACGATTTTATAGAGTATGTAGTGGTGCATGAGTTAGCACATATAAAACACAAAAATCATTCCAAAAATTTTTGGCAACATGTAGAAAAATTTTTGCCAAATTATAAAAATAGAAAAAAATTAATTATTTAAATTAAATATACGATATAATGAAATATTTATTATAGAAGGAAATTAATGGATGTTTTTCATGCTATTATATTGGGAATTATAGAGGGTCTTACAGAGTTTTTACCTATCTCTTCAACGGGTCATCTCATAGTGGCTGCAAAGTGGCTTGGAGTAGAGCAGACAGAAGCAAACACAGCATTTGAGGTTATTATACAACTCGCAGCAATCTTAGCAGTAGTATTTAACTATAAAGATAAGTTTACTCTCGAAAAACTTGACATGTGGATTAAAGTATTTATTGCATTTTTACCAATTGCTGCTATTGGATACATTTTTAGTGATCAAATCAAAGCTATGTTCTCTATAAAGATAGTTGCGATCATGTTTATCATCGGAGGTATTATCTTTTTAATTTTAGAAAAATTTTACAAAGAGGCAAACCATACGACAACTAAAGTTGAAGATGTAACATACAAACAGGCAGGATGGATAGGCTTTGCACAGATTTTTGCGTTGATTCCTGGAACTAGTAGAGCTGGTTCTACCATTGTAGGTGCTCTTTTGGTAGGACTCTCACGAAAAGCAAGTGCTGAGTTTTCATTTCTTTTGGCACTTCCTGTTATGATAACCGTAAGTGGTTATGATATGTTAAAACATTATCAAGAGTTTAGTGATGCTAACTTTTTAGCACTTGGTGTTGGCTTTGTTACTGCATTTATCGTAGCTTATCTAACTCTATTATTTTTTATTAAATTTTTGGAAAAATTTACATTTGTTGCTTTTGGAATTTATCGAATTATCTTCGGTATCATTTTACTAGTATTTTTTATATAAAGGTTTTTAATGTTAGGTGAAATAGTAAAGTTTATATTGGATCTTGTTGAAGCATGGGGATATTTTGGGATATTTGCTATGATGTTTTTAGAGAGTACTTTTTTCCCGTTTCCTAGTGAAGTTGCTATGATACCTGCTGGTTATCTTGCATTTACCGGAAAGATGAACATTTGGCTTGCTATTTTAGCAGGTACTTCAGGATCATTAGCTGGTGCAATTTTTAACTACTTTCTTGCAAGATCTTTAGGAAGAAAGTTTTTAATAAAATATGGCAAGTATGTTTTTGTCTCAGAAAAATCAATCATCAAACTTGAAAACTTTTTTCAAAACCATGGGCATATATCTACCTTTACAGGTAGGCTGGTTCCAGGTATCAGGCAGCTTATCTCACTTCCAGCAGG
>CAYUSV010000102.1:0-6881 GCA_964447385.1 uncultured Campylobacterales bacterium
CCTCAAGCTTTTTTTGTTCAAAAAGTTGCCGGAGATTTAGCAGATATTACAGTGCTTGTCAAACCAGGCTCTTCTCCATCGACATACTCTCCAAAACCAAGCCAACTAAAACAAATCTCAAATGCAACACTATATTTTACAATTGGTGTAGCTTTTGAGAAAAATTGGCTACCTAAATTTTCTGATATAAACAAAAATATGAGACTAATAGACACAACAAAAGAAATTCAAAAAATCTCTATGCAAGAGAGTGATCACAAACATGATAACCATCACCATAAAGGATTAGATCCACATGTCTGGCTTGACCCAACTTTAGTTATTTCACAGATAAAAATCATCGCTCAAGCTTTAGCCAAAAAGGATCCAAAAAATAGCACACAGTATCGACAAAACGCTAAAAATTTCACTAAAGAGTTAAGAGATATTGATAAACAGATTAAAAAAATATTACAAAACCAGACAAAAAAAGAGTTTATTGTCTTTCACCCATCTTTTGGCTACTTTGCAAAAGCTTATGGACTTAAACAGATTGCCATAGAGAAAGAGGGAAAAGAGCCAAGCGTAAAATATATCAAAAAAATAATCGATTTTGCCAAAGAAAACAGGATAAAAACCATCTTTACAGCACCACAATTTTCTCAAAAAAGTGCAAAACAAATTGCCAAACAGATAGGTGGCAAAGTAAAAAGCATCGACCCACTCTCAGCAAAGTGGGATAAAAACATCTTAAATATTGCGAAAAGTTTTGAAAACTGATAACTTAAGCAACCAAGAGCTTGACAAGCTAGTAATTTGCAAAAAATGCGCCACACTTCATAAAAAAATAGTACTTCCAAATGCTACTCGTGCAACTTGCACAACATGTCATAGTACACTTTATAGAAAACATCGTGATCTTCTTGATAAAAGTTTAGCCCTTAGTCTCTCTACTTTGATTTTCTTTATAGTTGCTAACCTTTTTCCTATCGTCACCATCGATCTTGGCGGGACTCTAAGTGATATAACACTCACTTCGGTATTTATGACTATGCTAGAAGAGCAGTTTTATTTTGTTGGACTTATGTGTGCATTTGTCATCTTCATGTTACCTCTTATGTTGATTTTGGTTTTTTTGACACTACTTCTTTTTATGAAATACAGAATAAATGAAAAAGCCGTAAAAAAGATGCTTGTTCTTCTATCAAGTCTGCTTCCATGGAATATGGTAGAGATATTTTTAGTCTCTATCTTGGTAGCGATGGTAAAACTCATAGGGTATGCAGAGATTCATTTTGGTATCTCATTTTGGGCGTTAGTACTCTTTGTACTTTTAGATATGTATATGACTAAAAATATCAGCATGATTGCACTCTGGGGTCTAAAAGAGAGAATTTATGAAAAAAAATGATCTCAAACTCATAAACTGTCCCTATTGCCAAGCTGTAAATATTGATAGCGAAGATAAGACAATTTGTCGTAGATGTGATGAAACCATCCACCATTTTGAACATATAAGCTTTCAAAAATCTCTAGCCTATCTTATAACAGCTATGATTCTTTTTATCCCTGCAAATTTTTATCCTGTTCTTATCACCGAACAGTTTGGCACACAAAGTGCCAATACAATCATAGGTGGAGTCATAGTACTTTGGGAAGAAGGATCGTATCCTATCGCACTTATCATACTTTTTGCTTCAATCTTTGTGCCAATTATCAAGTTTATTTTAATATCATATCTATTAATAAGTACAAAATTAAAAATCTTTACTAATGATGTAAATAAATTACGACTGTTTCATATAACAGAATTTATAGGACCTTGGTCAATGATTGATGTTTTTGTTGTCTCTATCTTAGCTGCTTTGGTTCAGATGACAAATGTACAAATTCATCCTGGAGTTGGAATTAGCGCATTTGCCTTGATGGTCTTTTTTACGCTATTATCAGCTTTAGCTTTTGATACACGACTAATCTGGGAGAGAGAAGATGCCAAAAAAGATACCTGAAGTAGAAGTTATCAAACACGAACGCATCACTATCTCCATCTGGCTTGTGCCAATTATTGCTCTTCTTATCTCTTTGTGGCTTGCTTACCAATACTTCTCTCAATTAGGACCGCAAATCACTATCGAATTTAGCTCAAGTGCCGGTCTTAAAGCAAAACAATCACAAGTAAAATTTCATGATGTTCCTATCGGTACTGTTAAAAAGATATCACTTAAAGAAGGTGGCAATGGTGTTATTGTCACAGTTCGTATGAACAAAGATGCAGAACAATTTTTAAATAAAGATGCAAAGTTTTGGATCGTAAAGCCAAAAATTGATAAAACAGGAATTACAGGACTTGAAACTTTAGTATCTGGAAGTTATATACAACTTTATGGTACAACAAAAGGTAATTTTAGAAAACATTTTGTAGGACTCGAAGAGCCATTTTTAGATGAAAAAAATATCAAAGGAAAGTATTTCACTCTAAACGCTCCAAATTCATATGATTTAGAACAAGGCTCTTTAGTCTATTGTAGAAATATAGAAGTAGGTGAGATAAAACATGTAAAACTTTCATCAGATGGTAGTTTTGTTGAATTTATTATATTTGTAAAAGAGCCTTATTATAAATTTATAAACGGACAAACACAATTTTGGTATATGAGTAATTTTAAGATCGATATAAGCAAATCAAGACTCGATATGTCTCTTGCATCTTCAAACCAAATTATTTACGGGGGTATTGCTTTTAGCACTCCAAACAAACAGATAAACCAATATCCATTAAAAAAGGAGCAACACTTCACTCTCTTCTCATCGCATGGAGATGCACAAGCAAAACGCATAGGTTATAATCGTGATGATATGCATACATATCAGATGCGTTTTGACCACCCACTTGGTAAACTAGCCATTGATGCACCTATAATGTTCTATGACTTCCAAATCGGTCATGTGATCAACATAGAGTCAAACTACAACCCAAACAAAGGCATAATAGTCTCTAAAATCTTAACAGATATTGATATATCAGTATTTGCAAGAGATAAAAACAACACGATTTTACATCTAAATGAAGCTCTTGAAAAAGGACTTATCGCACAACTAACAAAATCAAACCCATTACTAGATAGCTTACATATCGAACTCATTTACGATAAAAACCAAACTTCATATAGTATTTCTAAAGCACAGCCATATGATATATTTCCAACTAAAGATGTCATTTTTGATGATCCATTAAAACGGATCAATGCGCTACTTGACTCTGCTACGAAATTATTAGATAATAACGATCAACCGATACAAAATGTATTTAAGAATTTAAACAAAACTATAAAAAGTATTAACGCTCTTGTATCTACAAAAGAGATCAAAAGGTTACCAAAACAGTTAGATAACTCACTCTTAGAGTTTGAAGCTACATTAAAAAAAGTACAAAATTTAATCAATGACAAATCAACAATGGGAGATGATATTTCAGAAACTATGAAAGAGTTGGGCAAAGCGTCAAAAGCCCTTGAACGAGTACTTCAAAAAATTGACCAAAAACCAAATTCACTTATCTTTGGAGATTAAACATGAAAAAAATAACTTTAGTCATCTTGACACTTTTAACCCTTGTAGCCTTTAGTGGTTGTAGCAGTAAACGAAGCTATGTTCTTGATAGTATGCTAGACATTCCAACTGCTCCTAAAACTATCAAATACTCAATCGGTATAAAAACAATTGACATTCCACAATACCTTTTACTTAAAAACATACCATTTTTAGTATCCCAAAATCAAATTACCTATTTAGAAGATAAACAGTGGGTTGCACATCTCGATGAGTACCTTACAAAACGTATTGTTTCCACTCTACAAAAAGCTTTTATATCTCCAGGCATCACCAGATATCCATACAATAGCTTGACTAAACCAGATGTAATCATACAAATTACAATCAATAAATTTATCGCTGATCCACAAAATGTCACACTTGAAGCCTCATGGCAGATGAGTAAAAATTATGATGTAATGAGCAAACAATTTAATACAAAAGTTCCGATAAAATCAAAAGATGATATAGTCAAAGCTATGAGTAAGGCATTTGGTAATTTAGAGAATTCAATTATTCAAACTTTGCGACAATAGATGGAAAACAGTGAAAAACAGCTTTTTATAAAAAATTTATCATTTACATATGGTGAGCATACTATCTTGGAAAATATTAATATCGAGATATTTGACCAAGACTTTATTGCCATTATCGGTCCAAATGGTGGAGGGAAAACTACACTTTTAAAACTAATATTGGGTTTTATAAATCCATCACAAGGAAGTATCGAAATCTTTAACACTTCCCCAAAAAAAGCAAGAGCCAAGATAGGCTACCTCCCACAGCATATCAACTTTAACATGGACATGCCGATAAATGTTTTTGATATCGTACTTCAAGGTAGATTGACAAAATCAAAACTATTTTACTCTAAAAAAGATAAAGAGATCGCTTTGGAAAAATTAACTCTTATGGGTATCAAACACCTAAAAGATAGGAAAATCAAAAACCTCTCAGGAGGTCAAAGACAGAGAGTACTGTTTGCTCGCGCATTGACAAAAGAGCCTAAAATTCTCATCTTAGATGAGCCAACAGCCTCAATAGACCCACAAGGACAAAAAGAAATTTATGAAATATTAAAAGAGCTTCCACTTACAAAAATTGTCGTAAGTCATGATATAAACATACTCTTTGAAGGGGTAAACAAAGTCGCTCACATCAATAAAACTTTACATCTTCATGATGGTATCGCTACAGATATTCATCTACAAGGTGAACACTTTTGTGCTATGGAAATTTTAGAGTATATAAAAGGAACATCTTGTTCGACTTGATGCAAAATGCTATCATAGCTTCACTACTTTTGTCTATCTCTATTGGCATTATCGGCTCTTTAATGCTTATTAACCGTTCACATTTTATAGCAGCTTCTATAGCTCATGGAAGTTATGGAGGTATAGGGATTGCTATCTATTTTGGTTTTTCTATTCTACTCTCTACTACAGTTTTTGCACTTTTTTTAGCCTTAGTTTTGAGCATAATTACATACAAATACAAAGAGAGAAGCGACACTCTTATCGGTGTGATTTGGGCGATTGGCATGAGTGTTGGTATCATCTTTACCGATATAACTCCGGGTTATCATGTCGATCTTATGAGCTTTTTATTTGGAAATATTCTCATGGTTTCTGATAGTGATGTTTTATTTATGCTTGGTGTTGATATACTTTTGGTTATATCTATTTTCTTATTATATCACCGTTTTTTAGCAATTTCATATGATAGAGAATTTGCTATAATTCAAGGACTCCGTGTAAAAACCATCTACACTTTTTTGATGATTTTAATGGCATTGACAGTTGTTATGAGTATTAGGTCTGTTGGGCTTATATTGGTCATTGCTCTTTTTAGTATTCCACCATTTGTGGCTGAAAAATTTACAACAAACCTAAAACATATGATGATTTTATCGATGTTTTTAGCATTTGGTTTTTGCATAGCAGGATTGATTTTATCATACTATTTTGATCTATCAACTACGCCTTCGATTGTTATCGTGGCAAGTTTACTCTTTTTTGGATCGATATTTTACAAACAAAAAGGTACTACATGAAAGACATTTTAATTGCGATTTTAATAGGTTTAGGTTTTTTCGCCATCTCACTTATTAGCTTTAGTGATCAACACGCACTTTTGATCGGTGTGGTTGCATTTTTGGTAGCTCTTTGGACAAATGCTGCTTTGCCTCTTGGTGTTGTATCGCTTCTTCCTCTGATACTTTTTCCTGCTATGGGGATTATCGATATCAACGCCGTTGCACCAAACTACTCTAAAACTATTATCTTTCTATTTATTGGTGGTTTTATGATGGCAATAGCTGTAGAAAAAATAGGACTTCACAAATATTTTAGCGCTAAACTTCTCTCATTTTTCCCAAAAACTGCTACAGGTATCATCTATGCACTAGCTATCACAGCTGCACTTTTAAGCGCCCTACTTTCAAATACAACTATCACACTGATGCTTATGCCAATTGGTCTCTTTTTAACTGAAAACATCAAGCTCAAAATCCGTTTTTTACTTGCCATAGCTTATGGTGCTAGTATAGGCGGTATCATAACTCCTATCGGTACTGCACCAAACATGCTACTACTTGGATTTTTAGAAGATAAGGGTCTGGATGTTCCATCATTTGGAGAGTGGATATTTATGGTAGCACCAGTGGCATTTTTGATGCTTCTTGCTGTACCTTATATCTTATCTCGTAGTGTTAAAGGTGAGTGTGTTAAAGATGTTGATAGTGTTATCCCCACACTAGATAATGTTCAAAAAAGATTGTTATGGATACTTGGTGGATTAGCCCTCTTACTGCTATTAAACACTCCTATAAAACCATATTATGGAGGGTTGGGACTCAATGAGAAGCTTATTCTTTTAGGGTTTGGTCTGGTTATGTTTATGCCTCGTCTTGGTTTTTTAGAGTGGGATGATACAAAAAATCTGCCATATGAGATTATATTTCTCTTTGGTGCTGGGTTTAGCATAGCTACTGCTTTTTCTCAAACAGGATTGGCTGCTGACATCGCACAAAAAATCTCATTTATATCTACTATGCCACTTTTTTGGATGTTTCTGCTTGTCGCACTTTTTGTAAGCTTCTCAACCGAAGTTACTAGCAACACAGCACTTACATCTATAGCCCTTCCAATCTTTTATGAGTTTGCAAAAGATATGGGAAGTGACGGAGTTGTCATGATGATGGTAGCTACAATTGCTGCTAGTTATGCCTTTATGCTCCCCATCGCCACACCGCCAAATGCTATTGTGATGAGTAGTCGCATCATCAAAGTAAGCACCATGGCAAAGGTTGG
>CAYUSV010000103.1:0-6672 GCA_964447385.1 uncultured Campylobacterales bacterium
TTGCAAAGAATTGAAGCAAGATAGACTTTATCATCTGCATGTGACAGAGCATCCACATCATATACTCTATCTGCAGATACAAAATACTCAACACTAAGTTTGTTTTGTGTTAATGTCCCAGTTTTATCACTAGCGATCAGTGTACAAGCACCAAGTCCTTCAATTGCTGCTAATTTTCTAACTATGACATTTCGCTTTGACATAGCAATTGACGCAGAAGTCAAAGCAACAGTAATAGCCACAGGTAAACCCTCTGGTATGGTGGAGACAGCAAGAGCTACAGAAAACAAAAACAGTGCATAAAGCTCCATCCCTTTTAGTAATCCTAAAAAAAATAGTATAACAATCATAACAGCAATAACTATAGATATGGTAAATGAAAACTTTTCCATCTTCTCTATGAGTGGAATTTTAGCCTTGCTTTTTTGGCTTAAGAGTTGTGCGATTTTTCCAGCTTCTGTATCTTTTGCTATGGCACACACTACACCAATTCCCCTACCACTTGATATAAAAGTACCTGCAAAAAGCATGTTTTTTCTATCACTTAGTAAAAGTTCACTATCTTCAGTTAAAAATAGTGCATCTTTATAAACATCAACCGACTCTCCTGTTAGTAAAGATTCATCAACCAAAAGATTGTTAGACTCTATAAGCCTAATATCAGCAGCTACTTTTGTACCTGGCTCAAACACCAACACATCCCCAGCAACTACATATCGACTATCAAGCTGCATATTTTTCCCATCTCTTAATACTATAACATCTGTTTTGATAAGATTTTGAAGTGCTTTAGCCTTTTTTGATGCAAAATACTCTTGATAAGTCCCAATGACTGCATTTAAAACCAACACTACAAGGATAAAACCTGCATCTGTATATTCACCGATAACTGCCGCCATAATAGTTGCAATAAGTAAAATGTAGATTATAGGACTTTTAAACTGCTCCAAAAAGTGAGCAAAGATAGATTTTTCAGGCTCTTGTGGGAGTATATTTAGACCGTATTTCTCTCCTCTTTTTTTTGCTTGGTCGCTAGTTAGACCCAAAGTACTGGTTTTTAAATCTTCAATTGTTTCATCAATACTTTTTATATGAAAAGACATTACAACCTCTTTTGACAAAAGTTTGGTCTATATAGAGTATGGTAGCATATATTACAAGTAAATCACCACTAATATGAAATTATTTTGTATCTTTAAATTCTCCAATCAGATGATGATCTCTAGCTTCACTTGGTAACTTTTCCTTATTAAGTAGTCAGTCCTGAAAAGTTAGCTTTGATAACGAGAAAGTTTAAAGCTTAAAATGGAGAGCAAAAAAAGAGGTTTGTTTTGTGGATATTAAAGGTTAAAGCCAGACACTTTTTCTTATGCAAGTCACTTCATCCTCTAAAGCAATAGTCACATTATCAGAGTTTTCTATCTTTTTAAGTGGTTTTTAAGGTAGCGACTCTTAAATATAAATAGCCACTTTTATCACACATATCGACATCTCTATGAAGTTTATTTTGTAGTTTATTGTTTCCGCACGCTAGTAAAAACTATGCACTTTCAGTGCATAGTGGTTGAGTTAAATCAAAAATTGACAAAATACCGCATAAAAAACTGATCCTCTCTATCGGTTATAAACGCTCCTATCTGCAAACTGCTCTCATCATTCAAGCTATATGTAAATGATGGTGATATCAAACCGCTTTCATCCACCAAGCTTTTGATAGCCAAAAAATTTAAAAACCAAAGTGCAGATGGCTGATAACTAAGATTTAAAGCTAACTCTTTTGATTTTAAGTTTGTGTTGTGATAAAACTCTGTTAAGATGATAAAAGAGTTTTCAAATCCATACTCAGCTCCTATGATATAGCTATAGTAGAAGTTATCCCTTTTTTTATCCCAAAAGCCTCCACCTTCACTTCTTAGAGTTATATCAGTATTTAGTAGCTCTCCTTCGACTTCATATCCTATGATATTAAGAGTGTTTTTATTGTCTTTGATGAGGATTAGTGCAACATCTGCAACATCTAAAAAACTTTTTACTCTTATAGCATGTCTATTTTTTGAGATGGTAAGATCTAGATTTGATAGGGAGTTTATGGCATACTCATAGTGAAGTGCATTGGTGCCTTTTCTTTCGTTGGGTTCAACTTTTGTGATGTCGATAGGGTTAAAAACATCGATAGGATTCCAGATGCGCCCTGTGCCAAAAGCGACTCTTTGAAGTCCTAGAGTCATTGCGTGTTTCTCTCCCGTATACTCTATGTAGGTGCGATATATGTTTGTTTTGTTGCTATTTTTTCTATTTTTAAAACTGTAAATATTTACATTGTCTAAGATTAGATAAATGTTTGTATCTGCATATCTCTTATCTGTGAGATTTGCATAGAGTCTAAGCCGGTTATAGTCAACTGTGCCTAGATATTTTTGATAGCCGAGGATATTGCTATTTTCAAGATAGGTTTTTAAATCTACTCCAAAGAGTGTTGAAGTTATGAGTAAAATACTAGCCAATAATCTCATTGTCAACTATCCTGCCATCTTTGAGTGAGACCAATCTCTTTGCCATGTTGATAACTAGCTTATCGTGTGAAGAGAAGATGATTGTTATCTTTTCATTTTCATTTAATTTTTGCATCATATCCATAAGCCCTGTAGCACTAGCACTATCAAGATTTGCTGTTGGTTCATCTGCTAAAATAAGCTTTGGTTTTGAAGCAACTGCTCTTGCGACTGCAACTCGTTGTTGTTGTCCACCGCTTAAGTGTGAGGGGAGTTTATGTAGTAGTTTTAATATGCCTAGCTTTTTGGCTATCTCTTCTACTCTTTTATCACACTCGTTTTGAGATTTTCCTTGAAGTTTTAAGATGTACTCTATATTCTCTTTTGCATTTAGTACTGAGACAAGATTGTATGCTTGAAAAACAAAGCCTATATGGTCTCTTCTCTCTTTTGAGAGGCTTTTTTCATCCATGTCTGTTAAAATCGTACCATCTAGGGTTATCTCTCCATTTGTCGCACTATCTAGTCCTCCGATAAGATTTAAAAGTGTAGTTTTACCACTTCCGCTGGGACCTGCGAGGACGACAAATTCGCCTTGTTTTATCGTAAGATTAATATCTTGAAGTGCTTTTACTTCGATGTCGCTTTTTGGATTAAAAGTTTTATCTATGTTTTTGATTTGTAGAAAATTAGCCATTTATCACCTCGATAGGTTTTGATTTTTTAAGAACGTGTAGTGGAAAAATTATACTTAAAATAGTTGCTACTAAAATAGCATAAAAACCGGTTATAAAATAGCTAGATTTTATAACTGCATAAGTGATAGCATCCATTCCAAACTCATCCAAAGCATCACTAAAATTACTAAGGTCAAGCCCATATATATGAAAATAATAAAGCGTTGCCCCACCAAGCAAAGAGCCCAAAATAAAACCAACCACCCCGATAAAAAGAGCTTCTACAAATATAATCTTTGCTATAACACCAAAAGGTGTGCCAATCGCCTGTAAAATTGCAAACTCTCTCAATCTCTCCAGTACCGACACAAGCACAATTCCAAAAATCCCAATTCCAGCCACAAAAAATATAAGCAGATAACTGACAAAACTATACTTTTGCATAAGAGCTTTTGCTTGTAAAAGAGCAGGGTAGAGTTGATCCCACCTAAAAATCTCAAGATTTTTATACTTTTGTTGCATATCTTTTTGAAAATCTAAAATTTTAGTTTTGTCTTTAAAAATTACAGATATCTGCATGATTGCATCAATGTTTAAAAACTTTTGAGCCTTTTTGATAGGGATAAAAACAGCAACACCATCCATATGCATGTTGTTTGTCTTTATGATTGCTGTTACTTTAAGAGCTATTGAATTTATCTCATTGTTACTATCTTGAGCGGAGAGGATTATCTTTTTACCAACTTTTAGTTTGAGTTTTTTTGCCAATTTATAGCCTACTATCGCACCTTTGTTATTTTTCCCAAAGCTATAAGAACCTTTGTTGATATATCTGCTTAGCTTGGCTTGTTTCTCTTCTTGGTTTAAATCAATGCCATAGATTTTGACCCCTTTTGAATATGTTGCAGTTGCTAAGAGTCCATCGCTTAACACTCTTTGTACATAGCTTTTGATAGCTGGATTTTTTTTGAACTCACCAACTATTTTAGATGGGTTTTTGATGTTTAGTTTTATCTCATTGTCACTTCTAAAGTTTTTATGAAAAATCGCCACATCTCCACTATCGCTTTTTAGCGCGTTATCTATCATCTGTTTTACCATGCCATCATATAGACCCAACATCAACATCAATCCCCATAGCGAAGAGGCAATCATAAATATCGCTAAAAAAGTACGAAGCTTCTGTCTAAAGAGTGAAAGTATGGCTGTTTTAAAGATAAGCTTATACATGACGCATCGCCTCTGAAGGAGTTAGAGTGTTTATCTTTAAAATTGGGTATAGAGTGCTCAAAACCCCTAAAATAAACATAATTATCATATCTCTAAAAATAGTAAAAAGATTAAAATCCGTAGGAAGAGCGGTTGCCATGATGCCATACTGTTTAAACTGCTCTTGATACTCATCTGCTAGTTCTATTGGATTGATGTTAAAATAATACGCTAAATATGTCCCAATCATGCCACCTATGATAACGCTTATGAGAGAGAGTATCACGCTTTCAAAAACAAGCATAGAGAGAATTTCTTTTGAGCTTGTACCAATCGCTCTTAAAACTCCTATCTCTTTTATCCTTGAAAAAACTACCAAAAGTGTATATATCAAAACAACAAAAAAGATAACAACAAAAAATACACCAAGTGTAAAATACCCAAATACAGAGTCAAGCTCCATAGCTGTCACTAACGAATCCATAGACTCTTCCCAACTTTGAGCTAAAAGTGAATTATCTAACCCATTTTGGATACTTTTACTAATTTGAAGTGATTTGCTTGGGTCAACCGGAAGGATGATGATATGAGTTGCTAAGTTTTTGCTTGAAAATATTTTATCAAAGTAACTTTTGTTTAAAAAGGCACTATTTGCATCAAACTCATAAAGTCCTGTTTGAAAAATTCCTTTGATAGTGACATAGTCCGCGCAAAATGAGTAATCTGCACCATTTGAGATAAAAGAGAGTTTATCACCCACTGAAACTTTGAGCCTTTTAGCAAGCTCTTTGCCGATATATAACTCATTTGTATCATTTGATGTTAGATACTCACCCTCTATCAAAGATGACTCTAGTTTTGAGACTCTTTTCTCTAAATCTGGCACAATTGCTACTATCATAGCACCTAAAGTTTTGGTATCAGATGAAAAGAGTGCAGAGGTTTCAAACCGTGGAGTAACTATGTCTATGTCATTTCTTCGTTTTAGTTTGTCTATAACAGATTTTTCATCAAAAATGAGATTGTCATAACTTGGAGTATCGAGAAACTTTTTGTTTGTGATTTGGATATATCCAGGATAAATTTCAACAGCATTTTTAAGCATAATCTTATGCTCACCATCCATCAAAGTAGAAGCAAAAATCAAGATAATAGTACTGATAGTAGTGAGCATTACAGTGACGATAGAGCGACTCTTGTTTATTTTGATGCTTTTGAGTGCTATATCTAAATAGGGCTTCATGGTGTCTGCTTTGAGTACCTCTTAAGTGCTCGCTTTGTAAAGTATGAGCTATCTATGTTCTTGTCAAATTCCGCTTTTTGAATGATAATAATGGTTTGATGGTCTCTTTTTGTATGAACTTTCATCTCCCACTCTGTCGGATAGGTACGATTTGAAAATTTTTTAAATTTTTTGTAACTTAAAGTCCTTATAAGCTGGTCATCTTCATCATAGTAACTTGCGCTAATTGGTAAAAAAAGCTCTCTATCTACTTGCATGATAATCTTCCCCCATACAACAGCAGCGTCTTCTTTGGGTATCAACTCTATCGTATAAAGTGTAGCATTTTGTTCAATAACTTTACTGTTATAATCCTCCATAATAGAGCTTTCTTTGACCAAGTCATCATTTGTAAAGTCACTCCCCATCCAACTTTGGAGCATCATAGAAGATGGGATTTTGATGACTCTCTCAATCTTTGGTACATACTGCCACATTTGATTGTCAATCTTTAAAAATGTTATTCCCATATCTTTTTTGGGATAAGTTATCTTGATAAAACTTTTGTTATTACCCGCACTCCAACTGAGCATCTGCATCTTTCTCTCATATCTTGAAGTTTTGATAATCATAGTTATCTCTAAAAAAGCAGTTTTTCCATTTAGATTGTCTTCCACTTTTTGGATAATATCTGATGCACTTTGAGCACTTAATTTGATAGCAAGAAGTAAAAATAGGATAATAAGCTTTTTCATTTTTAAATCCTTTGCTGTTATTATACTCTTTTACAGCTTCTAATGTTTCTTCGTATTCTGGTTCTGCAGTGATCTCTTTACCAACTACAAAAATAGCTTTTGCAGTTACACCAGTGAGTAGGCATAAGGAGTCATATATTTTATATCAATAAGAGATTATCCAAACAGATGAAAGAACTGGAAAAGTTATTTGCAATAAATCCTATTTTAATTCGTCCAAATAGAGATACAAAACCAAGTCATATTGATGATAAATTTTTGATACTATTTTCCACTCTTGATATATACGAATAAGTAATAAAAAATCCGTATATATC
>CAYUSV010000104.1:0-6669 GCA_964447385.1 uncultured Campylobacterales bacterium
TCCAGCCGAAAATTTACAAAATTGTCCGAGTGTAAATCGGCTGGCTGTCCGAATGGGGTCGGCTCATGCACATTATATTTAAAATCTATTTTAAAAACTAGACATGATAAAGGTTTTAAAACAGATTACTTGACATTGAAAAATATTTACACTATACTTTGAACTCAGGTTTTAATCCCTAGTAAAATGATAGACTTAGTCTGAATGGAGTTCGAAGATGCATGAAAAACCATATAGGAGTATTGTAAAAACTATCTCTTGGAGAGCAGTTGGCACACTTGATACTATAGTGATCTCCTACTTTATTACCGGTAGCTTAGGAATGGCAGCTTCTATTGGTGCGATTGAACTTGTTACAAAGATGATTCTTTATTACTTTCATGAGAGGGCTTGGAATAAGACAAGTTTTGGAATGGTAAAAGAGGATAGTATGGAGTATAGAATATGATAGATGATTTAAAAAAAGAGACTAAAGATTTAAGCATTGAAGAGTTTTTAGAGTTTTTTTTACAGAAGTTTGGTGATAAAATCGCATTCTCTTCAAGTTTGGGAGCAGAGGATCAAGTGTTAACAGATATGCTTTTTAAGATAAAAAAAGATGCACGAGTCTTTACGCTTGATACTGGACGACTTCCTTATGAGAGTTATGATGTGTTAGATAGGACAAACCTCAAATATGGTGTAAAGATAGAGCTATTTTTCCCAAAATATCAAAGCGTTGAGAGCTTAGTAAATACAAAAGGTATAAACTCTTTTTATGAGAGTGTAGAAAATAGAAAAGAGTGTTGTCATATCAGAAAGATTGAACCTCTAAAGAGAGCTTTAAAGACAGTGGATGTTTGGATAACTGGACTTCGCGCTTCTCAATCAGTCACCAGAGATAGGGTGCAAAGAGTTGAATTTGATGAACATTTTGGTGTTATTAAGATAAACCCACTAATAGATTGGAGTGAGGATGATGTTTGGAACTATATCAAAAAAAACAGAGTCCCTTACAACAAACTACATGAGCAAAATTATCCAAGTATCGGATGTGCTCCGTGTACAAGAGCTGTCAAAGAGGGTGAAGATATAAGAGCTGGTAGATGGTGGTGGGAAAGCCCAGAGCACAAAGAGTGTGGATTACATAAGGAAGGAAATACAAATGTTAAGTAGAGAAAAAATTACTCATCTAAAAAAGTTAGAAAATGAGTCTATACATATCATGAGAGAGGTTATTGCAGAGTTTGAAAATCCTGCTATGCTTTATTCTGTTGGAAAGGATTCAGCTGTCATGCTTCATCTGGCTATAAAAGCATTTTATCCTGCAAAACTGCCGTTTCCATTGGTTCATGTAGATACTACTTGGAAGTTTAAAGAGATGATAGAGTTTAGAGACAATAGAGTTAAAGAGTTAGGCTTAGAGCTTTTAGTGCATACAAATCCTGATGGAATAGAGCAAAATGTAGGCCCCTTTACACATGGTAGTAAAGTTCATACAGATATCATGAAAACTGAAGGATTAAAACAAGCGTTAAATAAGTATAAATTTGACGCGGTATTTGGTGGAGCTAGACGAGATGAAGAGAAGAGTCGTGCTAAAGAGAGAATTTACTCATTTCGTGACCCAAACCACCGTTGGGATCCAAAAAGCCAAAGACCGGAACTTTGGAATATTTACAATGCAAATATAAGAAAAGGTGAGAGTATCAGAGTTTTTCCTCTCTCAAACTGGACAGAGCTTGATATCTGGCAATATATCTATCTTGAAGGGATACCGATAGTACCTCTGTATTTTGCAAAAGAGCGTCCTGTTGTTGAGATGGATGGTGTAAAAATTATGGTTGATGATGAAAGAATGCCAAAAGAGTTGGCTGATAAGGCAGAAAACGAAATGGTGCGATTTAGAACACTTGGATGTTATCCACTCACGGGTGCGGTAGAATCTTCTGCAACAACACTTCCTGAGATAATTCAAGAGATGTTGCTAACAACAACGAGTGAAAGACAAGGAAGGCTAATCGATAGTGATGAAGCTGGCTCAATGGAAAAGAAAAAGATGGAGGGATATTTTTAATGGCACATCAAGACAATTTAATCAGTGAAGATATAGAGGCCTATCTAAAAAAACATGAGAAAAAAGAGTTGCTTAGGTTTATCACTTGTGGAAGTGTAGATGATGGTAAAAGTACACTCATAGGAAGACTTTTATATGACTCAAAGATGATTTATGAAGATCAATTAAGCTCCATAGAAAAAGATAGCAAAAAAGTGGGAACAACAGGAGAGGCTATTGATTTAGCTCTTTTGGTTGATGGTTTACAGAGTGAAAGAGAGCAGGGGATCACCATAGATGTAGCTTATAGATATTTCTCAACCGATAAGAGAAAGTTTATCATAGCTGATACCCCGGGACACGAGCAATATACTAGAAACATGGCAACAGGAGCTAGTACAGCGGATCTGGCGATAATTCTTATAGATGCAAGACGAGGTGTTTTAACTCAAACTAGAAGACACTCTTTTATAGTTTCACTTTTAGGGATTAAGCATATCGTTGTAGCTGTAAACAAGATGGATTTGGTAGATTTTAGCCAAGAGAAATACGACGCCATCAAAGAGGATTATCTAAACTTTTCAAAAGAGCTTGGACTAAAAGATGTCTCTTTTATCCCGTTATCAGCTCTAAGTGGTGATAATGTCGTCACAAAGAGTGAAAAAACACCGTGGTATGATGGAGAGACTCTTATGAGTATCTTAGAAAATACCAAGATAGCAGATGATCTAAATTATGATGATTTTAGATTGCCAATTCAGTATGTAAATAGACCAAACTTGGATTTTAGAGGCTATTGTGGTACAGTTTCTTCTGGAATTATAAAAGTTGGTGATGAGGTTACGGTTTTGCCTTCAAAAAAGAGTTCACGAGTAAAGTCTATTATCACATATGATGGTGAATTAAAAGAGGCAACACCTACACAAGCTATAACTATAACTCTTGAAGATGAGATAGATATTAGCCGTGGTGATATGCTAGTAAAAAGTGATAATTTGCCTGAAAGTGTATCAACACTTGATGTAAATATCGTCTGGATGGGTGAAGAGCCTTTGGTTAAAAACAAAAGTTATTATATAAAAAGAGCAACAACCACAACGACGGGCACAATAGATGAGTTTTATCATAAAAAAGATGTAAATACATTTAGTGAACAAGCTACAAATGAGCTTAAACTAAATGAGATTGGTTTTGTTAAATTAAATCTAAGTAGACAAATCGCATGTGATCCATATGATAAAAATAGATACACAGGAAGTTTTATCATCATTGATAGAGTGACAAACAACACAGTTGGTGCTGGTATGATAGTAAAAAAGTCACAAATTCAAACCAAACACGAGTATGGTGCATTTGAATTAGAGATGAATGCATTGGTTAGAAAACATTTTCCTCATTGGGAAGCAAAAGATATATCTAAAGTGAATGATTACATTATATAGGAGAATAGATGCAAAAAGAGAGTAAAGCAGCAAGAACTGAGCGGATAAAAAAAGAAAAAAATCCTATTGATATCTTTGAAGATATACACTTTTATGCAAAAAGTGGTGAGGTAATTGATGATGAGATGACAGACAGGCTCAAATGGTATGGTATCTATCCTCATAGCAAAAGCTCAAATGACCCAAAGAAGCGTTTTCATATGCTCCGTGTCAAGGTTGTTGGCGGAAAACTAAATCTAGATCAGCTTAAAGTACTGTGCGAAATCTCAAAGAAGTTTGCAAAAGATACAGCAAATATCTCAGTACGCCATGATTTACAATTTCACTACATTGAGATAAAAGATATCCCTACAATTTTCAAGATGTTATCCCAAGTAGGACTTACAACACAGATGGCATGTGGGGATTGCCCAAGAAATATTGTCACTTGTCCCCTTTGTGGTATCATCGATGATGAGTTAGTTGATATTGGCGAGAGTGTTACTGTATTAAACCAATATTTTCAAGGAAATAGGGTATTTGCAAATCTGCCTAGAAAATTTAAAATGGGTGTTTGTGCATGTAAAAAACGATGTATGATTGAGGAGATTCAAGATCTTAGTTTTGTTGCTATAGAAGATAAAAATGAGATACTTTTTAATGTTTATGTTGGTGGTGGACTTGGAAGTAACAGAGAGTTTTCAAAACTTTTAGGAGCTATAAAAGAGGAGCAGATTTTAACGGTTGCTAAAGCTGTAACAGAAATATACAGAGTGAATGGAAATAGAGCCAATAGAGCCAAAGCTAGAATTGGACATCTGTTAAAAGATTGGGGCGTTGATAAATTTAGAGATGAGTTAGAGAAAAGTTTAGGATTTAAACTAATAAAAACCAATGAGTTAGACTCTATACTCTATCTCCAAAGAGGACATCTTGGCGAAACAAAAAGTACAAAAAAAGAACACCTGCATATAGGATTTACAACCGATGCAGGAGATGTAGGATCACACGGGCTTGAAAATATCTATAATGCTTTAAAAGATAATGGTGTGCAAAAGATTGCGTTTACAACAACGCAAAATTTTATCGCTTTAGATGTCTGTAAAAAGAGTGCTAAAGCATTGCAAAATGAGCTAAAAAATGTTGGATTTTTTAGCTCCCCATCTGCTTTTAGAGTTAGAACACTAGCATGTACGGGTCTAAAATATTGTAAATTTGCAATTTGTGAAACAAAAGATTTGCAAAAAAGAGTAACAGCATATCTTGATGAAAAATTTCCAGATTTCAGTGAGCCAATCTCTCTATCTTTTAACGGTTGCATAAACTCATGTGCACATCCACACCTTTCAACTTTAGGCTTTGTTGGAGCAAAAGTAAAAGAAGATGGAGAGTTAAAAGGTGGTTTTTCTCTCTTAGTTGCTCCAAAATTAGATGGTGAACAAAAAATATTCTCTATAAAAACAGATGTAAAAGTTGTGGCTGATAAAGTTCATCTATTGATAGAAGATATATTAAATGAGTATTTAACAAAAAAAGATAATTATAAAAATTTCAATGATTATCTAACTTCTGTATATGCATAAGGACATATTACAATGTCCTTATAAAATTAAAAATATTTAATAATAATCTATTTAATTTAAATATTTTTAAGTTTTGTCTAATTGCAGATAGGATATCATCACCTCATAAATAAGTAATTTATTGATGAGGTGTATTTAGATGAAAAAGATATTAGTTTTATTTTTAGCTTTGGTGATGTTTTCCTTTACTGGGTGTGATGAAAATAGTAAAAATATTGATGAGAATAAAACAATTACTTCAACAGGTACAAATTCAAATATAGATGTAGATGATACACAATTAAACAGTGGTGAAAAATTTGATTTTACAACTACAGATGTTAATACTCAAGATAGAGAAAAACAAGAAACCGTTGTGTTATTGTTAGATGATGGACAACACGGCAAAGAGCCGTGGGTTACAGATGGTACAACAACAGGTACAAGGCTGATAAAAGATATTCGTAGTGGACCTAGTAGCTCAAATCCAGATAATCTTGTAAATGTAAATGGTATTTTTTATTTTACTGCCCATGATAACATGTATGGTAGTGAGCTTTGGAAAAGTGACTGTACAAGAGAGGGGACAGTCATGGTAAAAGATATTCGCAGTGGTATTAGTGGTTCAAACCCATTTGCTCTTACAAATATAAAAGGCACTCTCTATTTTATAGCTGATGATGGATTAGCAGGTAAAAAGCTTTACAAAAGTGATGGTACACAAGAGGGTACGGTTGTTGTTAAGGATTTTCATAGCAATTTTAATCCACCTAGTTTTACTAATATAAACAATACACTATATTTTAGATCTTATGATAAAGTATATGGTTTTGAACTTTGGAAGAGTGATGGTACAAAAGATGGTACAGTCATGGTTAAGGATATTAGAAGGGGTGCTGTGGGTTCTGCTCCTGCAAACCTTACCAATATAAACGATATGCTCTATTTTACAGCATATGATGATAAAAATGGAAGAGAACTTTGGAAAAGTGATGGTACAGAAAATGGTACGGTTAAGGTAAAAGATATCCTTAGTGGCAAGAGTAGTTCTAATCCATCTAATTTTACAGATATCAATGGCACTCTATATTTTACAGCTATTGACGGTGCATACGGCAAAAAAGTTTATAAAAGTGATGGTACAAAAGATGGTACAGTAAAGCTTAAAGATATCTATGGTGGTTTAAATTATTACTCTAATCCATCACAACTTACCAATATCGATAATGTTCTTTACTTTACTATCGATAATGATAACTTACCAAAGAGTGAACTTTGGAAAAGTGATGAGTTAAAAACTGGTGTTGTTGAGGTCAAAGATATTGATGGCGGTTTAGATATTGTTATATATAAAAATGCTATAGAGACAAATGTACTTTTTAAAACAACTGTTGAAAATGAAGCACTACTTTATAAAAGTAATGGTACAGAAAATGGTACAAAAATTATTTATGAGTTATAAATTAGTTTTGTACTGCTACCTAGCATAGTGAAGAAAGACAG
This sequence comes from uncultured Campylobacterales bacterium, assembly GCA_964447385.1. Lineage (GTDB taxonomy): Bacteria > Campylobacterota > Campylobacteria > Campylobacterales > QNZT01 > SZUA-1433. The sequence continues at coordinate 6,522 of CAYUSV010000104.1, forward strand.
AAAATTGTATGATTGTTTTAATTTAGGGTAGTTTTTATCCTATTTAACTATACTTATAGCTCAAATTTTTCGAATTGTTTGTTGTTGTATTCCTTAGGTGTTTTTAAAATTTTTATACCACATCTTGAACATCATCCAAATTAATTTT
>CAYUSV010000105.1:0-6605 GCA_964447385.1 uncultured Campylobacterales bacterium
ATATATACCTTTCTCTTATCGTTAAAATGTGAAATTAGTTCTGGACTGCTACTTAACAATTCACATTATTGTTTATAATCTTTTTTACTAAATATAAATGCATCAGATGCAATCTTCTTAGTTTTAATATCACAGAGGGCTTTAAATGCATCAGCTTTACATTTTAATGGACCAACTAATAATCTATCCACTAATTTTCCACTCTTTTTAGTCACTCTAAATACTTCATAATTATAACCAGAATCTTCTAATTTTTGAATCATCTGTGAATTCCTAAACTTATCTTCACATCCATCACATATTAAAGCTGCTGAAATCTGAACAAAATAGGAGTTATCACACCTATCTTTATAATTTTTAGGTGTTACACACGCATTTACACTCTGTTTTGAGCCTTTTGAAACAACTTCTTTATAAACAATTTTTTCAACTGGAATATTTTTATAAATGATCTTCTCCACAGGAACATTTTTATAAACAATCCTCTCTATAGGCTTCTCTTTTACAACAATTTTTTCTACTACCTTAATTTTAGGAGGAGGTGCAGGCAATACAATAGGAGGAGGTGCTGGTTTATCTAAACCAAATCTATATGAAGCTGTCAAAAGTGCAATCACATCCATGTTACTATTTGAACGAAATTTTCTAATCGCTCTAATCTCTGGACCTATACTCACTCGCTCACTAAAAGCATAATTTAATCCAGCCCCAGCATTTGCAAACCACTGACCACCTCGTATAATTTTATCTTCAAAAGCTTCATAACCACCGCCCAATACCAGGTAAGGAGTAAAATAAAAATACTCACTTGACATCTTAAAGATTCCATTTAAATAAAATCTATTGACATCAGTCTCTCCTATCACGATGTTTGTAGCAGAAGCATTTGCAGATGCAGTATTTGTCGTTGTTTCATCTACGGCTCTGTTTAATTTATTGGATGTAGCTTTTACTTTTGCAGCAAGAAGTCTCTCATATCCCAATCTTATACCAAGATTTTCACTAAAATATGTGGAAAAATTGAGACCAACTAAATTACTATCCTTAGTAAGAGATTTGTTATCAGCAAAATTTGTACCTATATAGGGTGTTACTTCATATCTATAACCTCTATAATCTTCAGCCCACAAAGATACACTTGTAATCAACACTATACAAGCAATCAATATTTTTCTCATACATTTCTCCTTAACTTAAAAAGTATTTTTAATAATATCATATAATATATCAAATAATTAAATTACAATTACTTATTGCAAAATTTGCACAATAATTATGCTTTATATATTTGAAAAAATTATATCCTTTTTAACAAAAAACTAGCTTAAAAAGAGTAATAGTAAAACTATTTTTACTATTTAGTTGGGAAAAATTTTAGGTATATTTATGTCTACTGGTACAGATGTTAAAGTTTTCAAAAATAACACAATTTTTTTAACCTCGTTGGTATCTAATTTTCTATCTCTAAAAAATGGGGATCTAAGCTGAACAGGTCTTCTACCACCATTGCCACAAAGTCTAACTGCTTCTTCTAAATCTTTTACAGATCCATCATGAAAATATGGAGCTGATTTTTCAATATCTCTTAGAGTAGGAGTTTTAAAAGAGCCATACCAAATCTTACTTTTTGTTATTTCATAAAGCCCTAAATCATTTCTATCCCCTAAACCAACATTATTAAAGCTCCCATTTGTAAAATTAAAACTATTATGACATGACTCACATTTACCTACATTTAAAAATATATCAAAGCCCTCTTTTGCATCAGCACTTATAGCATCTTTATCACCATTAATCCACCTATCAAATGCAGATTCAGGGCTGATTATAGTTCGCTCAAATGACGCCATTGCTTTTGCTATAGTCTCTTTACTAATTCCCTCTTTTCCAAATGCTTTAAAAAATAGTTTACGATAACCTTTTATATTGTCTAGTTTTTTAACTAATTTATCAATAGGCATATTCATCTCTACTTCAGCCTCAATTGGACCTATAGCTTGTTCCTCCAAAGAGTCAGCTCTTCCATCGTGAAAATAACTATCTTGATATGCACTATTGATAATAGTAGGAGAATTTCGCCTGCCAACTCTGTTTTGATCTCCTATTGCTCTAGCTTGTCCATCACTCCATCCTAGTCTTGGATTGTGACATGTTGCACAAGAGATAGTATCTGACTTTGATAATCTTTTATCAAAAAAAAGAAGCTTCCCAAGCTTAACTTTTTCTTCTGTTATAGGGTTGTCAGTTGGTGTAGGTATAGCATCTGGCCTAATCCATGGATTGACAGAATCTTTTGCCTCCAAAAATGTAATAGACAATATAGTTAAAAAAATTAGATAAATTTTCATAATCATATACTCAAATTGGTTTTATCACTACCATGATTACGATAATAATCATCAAAAGTGTTGGTACTTCATTATACATTCTTAACTGTTTTCCGCTTTTTGTACAAGTACCATCTTTAAGTCTTTTCAAAATTACATTTAGGCTAAAATGGTACGCTGTAAGAAATATAATAGCAGTCAACTTTACATGAAGCCATGCACCACTTTTGAAAAGCTCAGGATTTAAATATATCATAAATATCCCACTAAGAAGTGTCGCCCAAAATGCAGGAACACCGATAAAACTGTATAGTTTTCTCTCTTGTATTTCAATTACATCTGTAAAAGCCGATCCATTACTCTTGTGTTCGACATGATAGATAAAAAGTCTTGGTAGATAAAATAACATAGCCATCCATGAGGTAAAACTCACTATATGAAAAGTCAAAATCCAATTATAATACTCCATTTAGCATACCTCCCCCTTTTTTTAATCAAAATTATATATCATATTTACTAATTTTCTTCTTTAGGTTTGATAAACTGATACCAAGTGCTTTAGCACTTTTATCTAAGTCATTCTCAAAATCTCTTAAAAGCTCCACTATAAGCTCTCTTTCCAAATCTTTAATACTTTTTTGACTTTTTCTGCTCTCCAAAAATAGATCCTCTTCTTCGATTATGTCACTATCACTTAAGATAACAGCACGCTCTACAACAGATAACAATTCTCTTATATTTCCCGGCCAATTATAATTATGTAGCGCTTGTAATGCTTTGTCACTTAAAGTTTTATATGCATAGTCATATTTTCTACATATTTTAAACAGTGACTCTTTAGCAATCGCTTCTATTTCATCTTTACGCTCTCTTAGAGGTGGAATATTTAAAGCAATTGTATTTAAACGATAGTACAGATCTTCTCTAAACTCTTTGTTATCTATTTGTTCATTTATATTTGAGTTTGTTGCTGATACTATACGAACATCAATCTTTATAGCTTTTGTACCACCAACTCGGTATATCTCCCTCTCTTGCAAAACTCTAAGAAGTTTTGCTTGCAAAGATAGTGGCATCTCACCAATCTCATCTAAAAAAAGTGTTCCTTTATTTGCTACTTCAAAATATCCTTTTTTCATAGATGATGCATCAGTAAAAGCTCCCTTTTCATGACCAAATAGTTCGCTCTCAAGTAAATTTTCAGGAATGGCTGCCATATTGATAGGAATAAAAGGACCAGAATATCTAAGTGATTTATCATGTACCTCTTTTGCAAAAAGCTCTTTTCCTACGCCACTCTCACCCAATATCATCACAGACGCATCAGTCAAAGCAGCTTTTTTTATAAGTGTCAAAATCTTTTCTAAAGCTTTTGAGTACCCATAAAATCGTTTTCTCCTATCACTTCCTTGTTTTCGTCTCTCTACTTTAATTTCTCTTTTGTCCTCTTTACCTTCTCTTCTATCTTTTCCAACATAACGGCGTTCATGTTCAGCTTTTATCTTGGCTAATTTCGCCGTTCTTTTTATAGATTCGACTAATGTTTCTATCTCAAAAGGTTTGGTTAAAAAATCTTTTACTCCCAATCTCATTGACTCTACAGCGCGAGATAGAGTTGCATTGCCGGTTATAATGATAAAATCACATTTAAAATCAATCTGTTTAATAAAATCGATTCCATTTATTTTAGGCATATTTATATCGGTAACAATCAATTCATAACTAGAGTCAAGATTTTTCAAGGCTTCAACTGCACTTTTAAAAGTCTTGACGTCAAACTCTTCATACTCTTTTAAGGCAATCTCAAGAGACTTCCTCATACTTATATCATCTTCAACTATTGCTATTTTCAATATAAAACCTTAAATTATTTATTCGCGATAGTATCTTATTTTAGTTTAAGGTTTGTTTAAGTGTATGAAATTACTCTATTTCATCATTGCGCTCTTCCTCTTTTGGACATCTAGCCATACTCGCAACAATATCATTACCCTCAACACGCACAACGATCACACCACTTGTATTTCGTCCAGCTTTTCGGATACTTTGCATATCTACTCTAATCATTTTGCCACTTGAAGTAAGAACCATAAGGTCTTTCTCTTCGTCAACCATCACAACACCCACTAAATCTTTAGTTTTTGGTGTAAGCTTCATAGCTATTACACCTTTTCCTGCCCTTTTTTGCTCACGATACTCATCTGCTGTAGTCCGCTTTCCAATCCCTTTTTCACTGAGTGCTAATAGCTCTTGACTCTCATCTCTTATGACAGCGGCCCCAACGACTTCATCACCTTCGTGCTTAAATTTAATCGCCGTCACACCTCTTGCTGTTCTTCCTAGCTCTCTTGCATCCTCTTTAACAAAACGGATACATAAACCTTTTTTTGTTACAACAAAAAGATACTTATCATCATTTTCAACAATCATAGAGTCAACTAATTCATCATTTTCATTAAGCGTTATAGCCCTAACTCCAACTGATCTGATATTTTTAAATTCATTTAACTTTGTTCTTTTTACTATTCCTTTTTTAGTAAAAAATGCCAAAGATTTAGATTCACTAAAATCTGTTGTAGGTATAATTGCTCTTATTTTCTCATCAGGTTGCAAATTGACTAAATTTACTACAGCTTTCCCCTTGGCAGTTCTGCTACCCTCAGGAATTCTATACACTTTTAACCAATACAACTGTCCAAAATTAGTCACAAACATTAATGTATCATGTGTATTTGTAGTAAAGAAATTCTCTATAAAATCATCTTCATAAGTAGTTAGAGCAGTTTTTCCTTTTCCACCTCTATTTTGTTTTTCATACTGTTTTAGCGCTACTCTTTTGATATATCCACGATGAGTGATAGTAACAACCATTGGTTCATTTGGAATAAGATCTTCTATATCAATTTCATCATAATCTTCTACAATTTCAGTTCTTCGAGGACTACTAAACTTCTCTTTTATATCAATAAGTTCCTCTTTTATTAAACTATTTAACAACTCTTCACTTTTTAAGATAGCACCCAATCTTTCAATCTCTTTTTGAAGTTCAGCAAGTTCTGCCTCAATTTTATCTCGCTCTAATCCTGTTAAACGATTAAGTTTCATATCAAGTATCGCAGCTGATTGCACCTCAGAGAGTCCAAAGCTTGACATCAATGACTCTTTTGCCTCTGGGGTATCTTTACTAGCTCTAATAACCCTTATAACTTCATCAATATTATCAAGAGCAATTTGAAGCCCCTCTAAGATATGGGCTCTTGCTTTTGCTTTTTCTAATTCAAAAATTGTTCTTCGGATAATTACTGTTTTTCTATGGGATAGAAAAAGAGCTAAAAGCTCTTTTAAATTAAAAACTTTTGGCTCTTTGTTGATAATTGCCAATAAAATCACACCAAAAGTCATCTGCATAGAGGTAGATTTATAGAGATTGTTAAGTACTATCTCACTCATAGCATCTCTTTTTAGCTCTATAACAACCCTCATACCTTCACGATCAGACTCATCCCGAATCTCACTAATTCCTTCAATATGTTTGTCTCTTACAAGATTTGCTGTATTTTCAATTAATTTAGCTTTATTTACTTGATATGGCAACTCATCAATTACAATAACTTCTCTTGATTTTTTAGTCTCTATATGAGTTTTTGCTCTAATCTTAACACGACCTCTACCTGTAGCATAAGCATCTCTAATGCCTTGTTTTCCAAAGATAACACCAGCAGTTGGAAAATCTGGACCTTTTACATGTTCAGTTAACTCTTCAATCGTAACATCTTTGTTTTCAATCATAACCATAAGGGCATCAACTAACTCATCTAAATTGTGCGGAGGAATATTTGTAGCCATACCAACAGCAATACCACTTGAACCATTAAGAAGAAGGTTTGGCACACGAGCTGGAAGTACATCAGGCTCACTCATAGAATCATCATAGTTTGGTATAAAATCAACAGTACCTTTATCTAAATCTCTTAAAAGCTCTTCTGAAAGTCTTGTCATCCTAGCTTCTGTATAACGCATAGCAGCTGCATTGTCTCCATCAATCGAACCAAAGTTTCCTTGTCCATCAACTAGTGGATGTCTCATAGAAAATGGTTGTGCCATTCTTACTAATGCATCATATACGGCATTATCGCCATGTGGATGGTACTTACCTATAACATCACCGACAATTCTCGCTGATTTTTTATAAGGAGAGCGAGAACTCATACTAAGATCATTCATAGCATAAAGTATTCTTCTATGGACTGGTTTTAGTCCATCTCTTGCATCTGGAAG
>CAYUSV010000106.1:0-6384 GCA_964447385.1 uncultured Campylobacterales bacterium
AAATAGTTTTAATTTGTCTCTTTTGGTAGCACATTTAAAACAAATATCTATTTTTTTATAAATTTTCTATACTTTACTTTACTTTTTAGTTATGATAGTTAAATATAATTTACTAAAAAGGATAAACAATGAGTATAAAACTGATTATTTCAACTATTTTTATGGGTCTATTTTTAACAGGCTGTGGTGGCGACGAGGCTAATAGTTCTACAAATCATGTAGATGCAAATCAGCCACATAAAGTACAGAGGGTTTTGGTAGCAAACTTTAATGACTCCTCTCAGTATCATATACAATCAGATGATGAGTTTATATTTTTTAAAATTTACAATTATGATAAAAATATAGTCGCTCACTCACAGTTTTATCTAAATATCGACAACAATACCCAAACAGGTTATAAAAACAACTCAGGTAGTGAATACCTCATAGAAGACAACAGACTTTACAAATACATAGGCAGTGGTGGATATGACTGGAAATGGGAACTTGTAGATACTGTTGCTTATCAAAAAATTGCTGATGACGATGTTAGTAAAAGTTTTATTAGTGCTAAAGTGGCAAAGAGTTTATTGGAAAATTTAGGAGATATGTTTTCATCTGAATCTGTCAAAGTTTCTAAAGATTGGATTGCCATATCTTATACTCCAAATAAAAGATATATTTCTCAAAGTGGAGATGTGTTGGCATCTTTGTTGTTTGAGAATGGAAGAACACACTATATTGACTTATATGAGTATGACAATCGGCTTATTTTTTCCGCAGTTACTAAAAATAGTGAGCTTAAATTTGCTCAATATTTTTTAGACTTAGACAATAATTCACAAACAGGCTATATCTCAAACAACATAGGTAGAGGATTTGAATACCTGCTTGAAGAGGATAGAGTTTACAAATACACCGGTGGAAATAGTGGAGATTGGAGTTGGGAATTAGTTGATAATGGAACATTTGGTATAGATGAGATTACTCAAAATGGCATCTATAAAGTTGAGAGTTCATTTTTCAAAAGTTCACTTAAATTAAATCAAGAAGATATAAAAATTGCTTTTAGAGCTTATGATGAAAACTGGCAAGAGATTTATAAAATTTCACCAAAAGAGGTTAAATTAACTCTTGAATTAGAAGATGGAGCAGTGTATATAACTCTAAATGAGTCATGGAATCTTATGGGAATTAATGCAAATTTAACCCTGCAAAATCTAAAAGATGCATTAGGAGAAGATAATATCCTTATAATTCAAGGAGGTGGAAGTGTATATAAAAAAGATAACCCTGAAGCTTTTAATAACTTTATATCACTTCAAGAGGGAAGCGGATACCAAATAAAATTAAATAATGAAGCAAAATTATCGTACATACCTATTGTTTATGAAAACAACACAATACCGCTCACACAAGGCTGGAACCTTATAAACCCTATGTCTAACTTATCTCTAGCTAAGATTAAAGAGCAGTTAGGGGAAAACTTGATAGCTATAAAAGGTGTTGGAGATAAAATTCTCTATCAAAATTCTGAAGCACAAAATGGTTTTGAAAAATTTGAAGAGCCTTTTGGGTATTTAATAAAAGTGGCTTATGAAGGAGAGCTTAGATTTTAATGGAATAGATTTTGCTATAAAATCATGCATGAATACAATAAAATCAAAACTGCTCACATTTTTAATTGTCATCTCTATTATCGGTTTTTTGCAGTTTTTATATCTGCAAAACCCAAAGTTAATAAACAATATAAATAACAACCTCATAGATAGTGCTTTTATCTATCGTGGTATTGAAAGTGCAGATGATAGAATTGTGATTATCGATATAGATGAGAAATCACTGCAAACTTTAGGACAGTGGCCGTGGAGTCGAAATAAAGTAGCTAAGATAATAGACAATCTAACAGATGCAGAAGTTGGAATTATCGGACTCGATGTTGTTTTTGCAGAGGCTGATAGAAGTTCACCCAGTTTAATAGCCAAAGAGTTAAATCTGAGTGTTGAAAGTTTGCCTAATTTTGATAAAATCTTAGCCCGTAGCCTTGAAAGCTCCCCAACTATTACAGGATTTACTTTTAATTTTGAACAGTCAATTGAGAGTGAAGCACCAGCTGTAAATGCCATCTTTATCGAAAAAGGAAAAGGTGAAAAAGAGGCTCTTTTTGAAGCAAAAGGCATAACAACAAATATAGAAATTTTACAACAAAGTGCATATTCTAGTGCTAGTTTTAACACCGTTCCTGATTCTGATGGGGTTATTCGTTACTCTCCTTTGCTTTTCTCTTATGATGGGAGCATTTATCCCTCTTTATCTTTTGAGATGGTTAGAGTGATGCTTGGGATTAAAATGGTTGATGTTAATTATGATGAAAATGGGGTTAGCTCTATAAAATTAGATGAACTTGTCATACCAACAGATGAGTTTGGGCGGTTGTTTGTAAATTATCGTGGGGCTGGAAAGAGTTATCGTTATATCTCAGCTTTAGATATTTATAACAATAACTTTGATAAGAAGCATATAAAAGGGGCGATTACTCTTTTGGGAGCTTCTGCTGCTGGACTTTTGGATTTGAGAGCCACTCCATATGATCATGTGTTTCCAGGCGTTGAAGTTCATGCAAATATCATCGATAATATCATAAACAATAATCTCATCTCTTCTCCCTCATACACAAAAGGAGTTACGATAATATCGATTTTCCTAACTGTCTTAATAATCTCCTTATTTATCTCTTTTGCAACTCCTTTACTCTCTTTTGGGTTGATTGTTGGGTTTTTGGGATTGCAGGCTGGGTTTTATTATGATATGTTTTTTGAAGAAAAGCTACTTCTTAATTTTGCATATCCGCTTATTGCATCTCTTATGACTGTTTTTATTTTGACATTTGTTAAGGTTTATCAAGAGAATAGACAAAAAGAGATGATTTCTGATAAATTTTCTAAAAAAGTCTCCCCGCAAGTTGCTGCAAAATTACTTAAAAATTCAAAAGATGTTTTTTCAGCCTCCCAGATGGAAGTTACAATCTTCTTCTCAGATATTAGAAACTTTACAACCATCAGTGAAAATTTTGACAACCCAAAAATTCTAATCGACTATCTAAATACCTACATGTCCCCAATGAGCCAAATCATAATAGAACACGAGGGAACAATCGACAAATATATAGGAGATGCAATTATGGCATATTGGAACGCTCCAATGCCAGTAAAAGATCATGCAGACAAAGCCGTAAGTGCTGCCATAAAACAGATAGATGCACTAGAAAAACTAAACAAAGAGCTAAAAGAGAGAAAATACCCTTCAATAGAGATAGGAATAGGACTTCATACAGGAGAAGCCATCGCAGGAGAGATGGGTAGTGAGGGTAGGAGTGATTATACAGTTATTGGTGATAGTATAAATCTTGGTTCTAGAATTGAGGGGCTTTGTAAGTCTTATGGGGCAAAAATCTTAATATCACAGCAGACAAAAGAGAAACTTACAAAAAAGTACAAACTAAGAGAAGTTGATGAGGTTCAAGTAAAAGGGAAAGAGACAAGTGTGATGCTTTATGAAGTGCTTGGGTTTGGAGAGTTTAGTAAAGATGAGATGGAAGTTGAAAATCTTTACAAAGGGGCAAAAAGCTTATATAAAGATGCAAAATTTAAAGAAGCTTATAAACTGTTTTTTAAAGCATTTGAGAAAAATAGTGCTAAAACTTTTGCACTTTATATGGACAGATGTGCAAAATATCAAGATAAAAATATCAAAGAGTTTGACTCTGTTTTTAAATTTACAACGAAATAATTAAATATTTTGTAGTAATTGCCGATGTATGACTAAATATAATAAAAATATATAGGAATTATTTGACATGAAACATGCTTTTTTGTTGCTTTGCTTATCAATGTCACTTTATGCTAATTTAGATGAGTATACGATGCAAAAACAAGAAAATAGTACTGATAAGTATTTTATAAAACTTGCAGCATATTTAGATGAGGATAATGCCAAAAAACTTCAATCAACAGTCAATATTCCAACTAAAATAGTTCATATGAAAGATTATTATAGTCTTGTAAGTGATGAGTTTAACAATATAAATGAAGCAAAACAGATACTCTTTAATATTAAAAAAAACTTTGAAGATGCATATATAATCACCCTTTATAAAAAGAGAAAAAAGATAGAGCCGATAATAGTAAAAAAAGTGCCAAAAAAAGAGATAGTAAAAAAGATAATAAGAGAAAAAAGTCCATATGAAAAAGGGATAGAGTTTTATAGGGCAAAAGAGTATGAAGATGCATTGATGTTTTTTGATAGAGCTTTGATTGATGATGAAAATGATATAGATGCAAGAAGGTATTATGCTAAAACACTCTATAAACTCTCTTTGTTTAAAGAGGCTAAAAAAGAGTTTTTACTACTTCATGAAATTTCACCAGATAAAGAGATAGAGGGATATTTAAAAAATATAGAAAAAAAACACAAGAGAAATTTTTTTAGTACAAATGTCTCTTTAGGAGCAGGGTTTGATGACAATATAAACTTAACAACAGATGCAAATACAACCCAATACGGATCATTAACACTTATAAATGATACTAAAAAAATAGACTCTATTTATGGGCTGGCAACACTCTCTTTAAATCATCGCTATGTTGGAAAGTTTTTCAATCTCTACTCTGCACTTTACAGCTACAATGAGTTGGCACATACGGCTAAAGGAAATGATTTAAACTTCCTAGATGCAAATACAATGATATATAAAAAGTATGGAAATTTCTCAATCTCTTTGCCACTTGGTTTTAACACATCATATCTTGATGGAGACAATATCGGATATAACATCTATACAAATCCAAATATAACTTACAATATCAGTAAAACTTTAAAAACTTTTGCAAATATCTCTTTTTTAGACAATACATCAAAATTTGCAAAAAGTAGAGATTACACAGTTTTTGGCGGTGGTTTTGGTGTTAGGTATGATAAAAAAAGATTTCAGAATGTTTTTATGACAAATTTACAAAGTTATAGTGCAAAAAAAGATTTGAGATATGATATCAGTAAAGATGTGATGGCTGTTATGATGCAGAGTAGATATTATCTTTTTGCATCTGCATATCTTGGGGCAAATCTAAGTTTTAAAAAGGATAAATATAGAGATTTAGATGAGGTGATGGGATATAAAAGAGAAGATGAAGCATTTAGTTATGGGGCTTTTGTGGGAAAAAATATTACAAAAAATATACTTTTTCACTTTAGATATAAACATACAAAAAACAGCTCAAACATAAATGTTTACAGTTATGAAAAAAACACTTTTGCTTTAGAGTGCAAATATAAATTTTAGGAAATTATTATGAAAAGATTATTGATTTTATTGGCTCTTACTGCAAGCACATTGTTTGCTAGTATAGCAGAGATTACCGCACTTAGAGGGAGTGGAGATGTTGTTAGAGATGGTGTTATAAAAAAGCTTAGTGTCGGTTTTAAGATTTTAAAAGGTGATGAGATAAAAACAGCTGCAAAAAGTAAATTGCAGATTTTATTTAGTGACAAAACTGTTATCTCCCTTGGACAAAAGAGTAATTTTAAAGTAGATGAGTATATCTTTGAAAAAAACAGAAAAGTTGCTAATTTTTCTATCTCAAAAGGTTTTTTCAAATCAATCACTGGAGAAATTGGAAAAATTTCTCCAAAACAGTTTAAAATCAAAACAGCAAATGCAACAATTGGAGTTCGTGGAACTACAATCATCGCAGAGGTTACACCAAAACTTGACATCATTGCTTGTTCTAAGGGGCAGATTGTTGTGAGTTCAGCAGGTAAAGAGGTGATTGTAAATGCTGGAGAGAGAACTATCGTTGAAGATATGAAAGCTCCAAAACAGTCACAAAAGATAAATGCAGTTTTGTTAAAACAACTTGATAAAAAGAGTGACCCAAGCACTACAGAAGTTAATATGCCAAAAACCTTAAATACAAAACAAGAAGATGTGAAAGATAGTAAAAATGAGTTAGAGAAAAACAAAGAGTTAGAAAAATTTGAGCCTTGGGAAGATAATAAAAGAGTAAATTCACTAGAAGATATTGAAAAAATCATTGGAGAAAAAACTCCAAGTTATGAGGGAAAAGTTGTTGAGGGTCAAACAAGCCATGGAGCAATAAATACAGATACAAGTAGTGTAAAACTTGGTTTTGATTTAGGCTCAGGGGAGATGAGTGGAAATATGAAATTTGATGATAGTGTTCAAGATTATGATGTAGATGTTGCTGGAAAGCTCAAAGGTGATGGTTCATTTGATTTTAACTCTAACAATGGTTATGACGGTGGAGGAGCAGGGGAGCTTAGTGGAGATGAGCTTCAAAATGCAAATGGTAATTTTGGTTTTAGTGAAGAAGATATGATAACAAA
>CAYUSV010000107.1:0-6246 GCA_964447385.1 uncultured Campylobacterales bacterium
CTCAAACCCTTATCTTTTTCCACTCTCCCTTGTCAAATGCCATCCATAATAAAACAGCTTTTACAAAAGTATCACTTATCATCGCTAGATAGACAAATATAATAGATTCAAAATAGTATGACAGGACAAATGCAGGGATTATCCTGACTAACCAAAGTGAAGTTAAATTTATCCTAAGAGTTCGTTTGGTATCTCCAGCACCTCTTAGTGCTCCGCTTAGGACAAAGTTAAACGCCAAAGGAATTTGAGAAAAGCCAACGATTTGAAGGTACAAACTCGCCTCTTTGATAGTCTGTGGATCATCTGTAAACAGCCAGACAATTGGCTCGGGTGTAAATATCATAAAAAGCCCAAGCACAAACATAAAACCTACGGTATATTTTAAAACCAACATGACATCATCTCTTGCCAAGTCTGGATTTTTAGCTCCCAACCCCTGCCCCATCAATGCCATAGCAGCTATGGTAAATCCAATACCGGGCATAAATGCCAACCCCTCTATACGAAGTCCTATCTGATACCCAGCCAATGCCTCAGTACCAAAATCAGCGATAATCATCGTAAAAAGCATAAAAGAACCAAAGGTCAAACTTCTCTCAACAGATGCCGGTATACCAACTTTTAGTGCTCGTTTTATCAGAGATTTTGAGTAGTACCATCTTGGAGTATATGGAGTTTTACGGCGTATGTATAGTATCAAGTAGACTGATAACTCCAAGATATTAACTATAACAGTAGCGATAGCTGCACCCTCTACGCCAAGGGCTGGCATGCCAAAATGTCCGTAGATCAATATCCAATTTAAAAAGACATTTATTACGATAGAGACAAGCTTGATATAAAATGGGGTTTTGGTATCACCTGCAGAGTTTAAAGCCGTGACAAAGACCATTTTGATAAAGATAAACGGTAACATCCATGTCAAGATACTCACATACGAACTACCCAACTCAATAACTTCACTAGCAGTTCCAAACCATACATATATCATCGGAGAGAGCAGATACCAAAGAGCTGTCACAGGCAAACTAAGATAAAAAGCAAATCTTAGAAGTGAACTAAGCCCCAAAGAGGCTTGATTTATCCTGCCACCACCGATAAATCTTGACAAAAGCGCACTTGTGCCTACATGAAGCAGTGTCAACACAGCAAAAACAAACATAAGATTTTGAAGCCCAAGCCCTACAGCCGCCACAGCAAATGCTGAAATACGACCAACCATGATAAGATCAGTAATCACCTGAAGCATATCCAAAAGCGAATTTAACGCTGCAGGTATAGCAAGTGAGAGAATTTTTTTATGTTTTTTTCGGTTAATGTTTTTTATCATAAGTTCCTAATTGGTGTAATTGTTGGCATAAATGCTTTTGTAGAGAGAGTGACTTTGCCACCAACTTTTAGATTTTTAGCTTCACTCTGACTCACTACCACTTCTACAATCTGCTGACCTATTGCTACAACTGCAACAAAAATTACATCAACTCTATTTATCTCCAAAAGCTCCCCTTCAAAAGAAAATTTTTGACTACCGTTTGTACGCAAAAGTATCTCTTTTGGTGCTCCATCTGCGATAATTTTTCCGCAGCTTAGAGCAATTACACGAGAGCTGAGCTTGTAGATTTCACTTGGTTGGTGACTTGCTATGATAGTAGTTGTGCCAAACTCTTTATGGAGTGTGAGTATCTCTATCTGAAGTTTTGCTCTCATCACAGGATCAAGTGCAGAGAGTGGCTCATCCATCAACAGAAGTTTAGGTCGATTCATCATGGCTCTACATAGACTTACACGCTGTTTTTGTCCGCCTGAAAGCGTTGTGACAGCTCTATCTTTAAGCTCTAGCAAATCTGTAATTTCAAGCAAATGTTCACAAAGTTTTTTATCACGCTTTACAAAGAGTAGATTTTCCTTGACACTTAAATTGTCAAAAAGTGCATAATCTTGAAAAACAAAACCAATACGCCGTTTTTGTGGTGGCATAGAAAACTTTTCATCTAACCACACTTCACCATCTATTTTGATGCTACCCTCTGCCTCTTCTAACCCTGCTAAGATACGAAGTAGAGTTGTTTTGCCACTACCACTCTCTCCACACAAAGCGACAAAACTACGCTCTTTTATCTGAGTGCAAACTCTAAGCTCCATCTCACCCAAAGAGCCCAAAAGTCTTTTTCTAACATCAATTTCTATCATCAAAAAGCACCAAACTTTCTGTTTTGTTTTTGGTTAAAGATATAGACACAAAGAAGCACCAAAAAACTCATAACTATCATGATAGCCGAATAGATATGTGCTGCTTTATAATCCATAATCTCAACCATCTCATAGATAGCCACAGAAGCTACTTTGGTCTCACCAGGGATACTTCCACCCACCATCAAAACTACACCAAACTCACCAACAGTATGCGCAAATGTGATGATAATAGCTGTTAAAAGAGATGGTTTGATATTTGGCAGTGCTACTTTAAAAACCGTTTGTAATTTACTCTTTCCACTGATATACGAAGCTTCAAGCATGTTTTTGTTTAGTGACTCAAATCCACTCTGCATAGGTTGCACCATAAAAGGCAGAGAATAAAAACAACTAGCTATCACAAGCCCTGTAAAATTAAAAACTAACTCAACTCCAAAATACTCATCAAAAAATGAACCAATAGGAGAGTTTAGAGATAATGTGTAGAGTATATAAAATCCCAAAACAGATGGAGGAAGCACGATAGGAAGTGCTGTAACAGCTTCTAAAAATGGTTTTGCTTTTGACTTGGTTTGAGAGAGATACCAAGCAAGTGGCAAACTTACAACAAACAAAATCATAGTCGTGATAGCCGCTAACTTAAAAGAGAGTAAAAACGGCTCATATTCCAACGATTGCAGCGTACTAATCACAAATAACCTTAGCAATTGACAGTTGACTCGCATCTATAAAAACTCTCACCTCATCACCTACTCTTAACTCCAAGTTTTTTAAAGACTCTAGCGTGATGATGCTTTGTAGTACTGTATCTTCTATCTTTAAATTTACACAAGCTAGAAGCTTTCCCTCTTCTATGCTAACCACAGATGAAAATAGTTGATTGTCCAAACTTATAAAGCCACTAAAATTTTTAGCAATTGTTACATTTGTAGGTTTTACACCAAGCTCTACCTTGCTTGTTATTTTTAAATCATTTGGAAGCTCTAAGCTTATCATTGTAAGTGTTTGGGTAAAAAAATCAGACTTGATGATATGTAAATTATCTACATTTTTAATCTCTCTTATGGTTGCTACAATTTTATTCACGGCAGTAAATATCCATACTTTTCAAATATTTTTTTTGCATCAACACTTAAGATAAAATCATAAAACGCTAAAACCTCACCGTTTTTATCACCCTTTTTAAGCATTACAACTCCTTGACTAATAGGTGTATAGAGTTTACAATCAATCTCAACCCAATTTTTACCCTCTTTAAATCTTCGCATCTTTTTATCATAGAGTGAAGATTTGGCTATAAAGCCTATATCAACAGCAGTTACTGCATAAGATACACTTTGAGAAATTGACTCTGCGTATACAAATTTATCTTTGACGCTATCTAAAATTCCAGCATTTTTTATAGCCTCTAGTGAAGCTTTTCCATAAGGGGCTATTTTAGGGTTGGCTATGGCTATTTTTCTAATTTTTTTATCTTTAAGTAGGTTGATGCCTTTGCTAAAATCCAACTCTTTATGGCTTAAAAGTGCCAATTTACCCTGTGCATAAACAACAGGTTTTGTAATTGCAATTTTTTTCTCATAAAGTCTGTTTGGATATCTCATATCAGCAGACATAAATAGCTGATATGGTGCACCATTACTAATTTGTGCCGTCAACTTTCCACTACTTCCCAAAATCACTTGCACTTTTGTATCCGGGTTTTTTTTATTAAACTCTTTTACCAAATCTTTGATAGCATAGCTTACATTTGTAGCGACTGAGATTTTAACCTCTCCTGCTAACAGAAAAGTTGTCATAAAAAGCGTTGTGATTAATAATTTGAATCTCATGTTGTAATATTAACTCTTTTGACCTTTTAAACATAAACTGATACAATATATTTAATTAATCCATTTAAAGAAAGAGAGAGATGAGTGAAGTAGAAAATTTATGTGACATTACCATTTTTGGTGGTCACGGTGACTTATCATTTAGAAAACTAGTACCAGCACTTTATCATCTCTGTCAAGGTGGATATATTGACTGTCAAAGTCGTATTTTATTGACCACTAGAAGAGACATGAGCTATGATGAACATATAGCACTTGTTAAGTCTAAGCTTCAAGAACATTTGAGTGAAGAGCTTGATGAGATAGCATTTGAAAGCTTCAAAAAGCAAATTTGTATGATAAAGATTGATTTGACAGATGAGGATAGTTATAAAACTCTCAAAGAGAGATTGCAAGAGTATCCAGACCGCCAAAGAGTCAACTATCTCTCAACTGCACCCTCTTTTTTTGCCACTGTCTGTAAAACTTTGGATGCTCATAAGCTTATCACCCCACAAAGTAGAGTAGTGCTTGAAAAACCACTAGGTCGAGATTTAAAATCATCACAAGCTATCAATGTTGAGGTACTAAAATATTTCAAAGAGTCTCAAATATATCGAATTGACCACTATCTAGGAAAAGATACCGTACAAAACATCTTAGCACTTAGGTTTTCAAACCGTTTTTTTATGCCACTTTGGGATGCAAACAACATAGACCATGTACAGATTACAGTATCTGAAAGTGTGGGTGTTGAGGGGCGTTTTGGATATTATGACAACTATGGAGCTATGAGGGATATGATTCAAAATCATTTGATGCAACTTCTTTGTCTGATAGCTATGGAGCCACCTTGTTCTCTTAGCGCTAACAGCGTGCGAGATGAGAAGGTCAAAGTCCTTCGCTCTTTGCGACTTATGACTCCAACTGATATCGAACAAAAAACCGTACGCGCACAATATATACACGGATCAAGCGATGGTAAACCAGTACCAGGTTACCTAGAGGGAGAAGATGTTTCACAAAGCACTACAGAGACTTTTGCAGCATTTCGTGTCGATATCGATAATTGGCGATGGAATGGAGTGCCATTTTATCTAAGAAGCGGAAAACGCATGCGAAAACGAAACTCTGAAATTGTTATCCAGTTTAAACCCGTTCCTCATTCGATATTTGCCAACAAAGGTCGCTGTATTTCGCAAAACCAGTTAGTAATCTCCTTGCAACCAAACGAGAGTATAAAATTAAAACTGATGAACAAAATCCCAGGACTTACGGAAAATATGAAACTACAAGAAGTAGAGTTAGAGTTAAACGCCCCAATGAACGAAAAGAGAAAACCAAACGCATATGAACGCTTGGTACTAGATGTCATTCGTAACAATCCAACACTTTTTATGCGTCTAGATGAGGTGGAAGCGGCTTGGAGATGGACTGATATCATCCTTGAGGGGTGGGCGGAAAATATCGTACCGATGAAAAGCTACAGTGCAGGAACAGATGGACCAAGCGCTTCGATAGAGTTAATCGCAAGAGATGGTAGAAGTTGGCATGATGGGTGATTTTGTAAATTTTAACTCATTTGAAAATAGAGAAGATTTGATACAAGAGCTAAGTAACAACATCATAAAAAACCTCCAAGATGCAATTGAGCAAAAAAATCATGCCACACTTATTGTCTCAGGCGGAAGTACACCAAAACCACTATTTGAAAAACTACGACAAAGCAAAATAGAGTGGAAAAAAGTCACAATAGGACTTTGCGATGAACGCTGGGTAGAGCCAACCCACAAAGATAGTAACGAAAATTTTGTCAAAACATATCTTCTTCAAGATGAGGCAAAAGAGGCAAAATTTGTTGGCATGTATATAGATGAGATAGATATAAAGGAGGCTGATGTTAGATGTACTCAAAACATAAGAGAGAGCCTTTATCCTTTTGATGTGTTGATTTTAGGTATGGGGGAAGATGCACATACAGCCTCTCTTTTTCCAGACAATCCAAAATTAGAAAAAGCATTTGATTTAAACAACAAAGAGTTATGTATAGATATCCAGCCAAAAAACGCACCACATAAGCGTATGAGTCTTACGCTATCTGCAATTTTAAGTGCTTCACATCTTTATCTACATTTTGAGGGTAAAAGTAAACTTAGCGTATATCAAAAAGCGATAAATAGCAAAGATTTATACAAAATGCCAATTGGGTCGATACTACACCAAGAGAAAAAAGCCGTAGAGG
>CAYUSV010000108.1:0-5960 GCA_964447385.1 uncultured Campylobacterales bacterium
AGTTAAAAGATATTAAATATATCGATTATATTACTGCTGCACCATTTTTGATGAAAGCACTTTATAGTAGAAATCTTTTAACTCTTGATAGTACAGACTGTTTTGTCTATTTTCATAAAGATGACGCATTTGTAGCTATTTATCAAAATGGTGAATATGTCTTTTCAAAATCAATTCGTTACTCTCTTAAAAATATCTCAGATACATTTTCAAAAGAGCTAGGTAAAAGAGTTGATGAAGTTGAATTTTTCTCAATGCTCTCAAAATTTGGACTTCAAAATGAAAATAGTGCATATCAACAACAGTTGATGAAACTTTTTGGTGAAGTATTTGTCTATATTAATGATGTAGTTTTATATGCAAAAAGAGCTTATGGACTTGGAACGATAGACCAAATTTTTTTAGGTACAGAGATAGGCACAATTGCAGGTATTGATGAGTTTTGTTATAATTATATAAATATTGAGACAAAAAAATTAGAGTTTAAGATCTCAAAAAATGCTAATGAGATAGATATAGATCCGCTCCATACACTTCTTGTAATTAATGCACAAGATTATCAACATAATTTTGATGAGAGTTTTAATGTTTCAATCTTTAAAAAACCTCCACCACTTATGAAAAGACCAAGTGGTAAACTTATTCAAATAGTTGCAGCGTCACTTGTAATTTCATTGGCATATCCTGGATATCAATTTGTATATGATAATTTCTTTTTGGAAAAAGAGTTAGTACAATTAAGCAATATAGATAAAGAGCTCTCTGTAAGAGTAGTGAGCATGAAAAAAGATTTAGTCACCGTAAATAAAAACAGAGAAAAAGTTGAAAAAAAATTATCTGTTAAAAACCAAGATCTTAGTTTTAGGACAAAACTACTTAGAGAAATTTATAGTAAAAAAGTCTCATATCCTATGAAAGCAAAAGTATTAACTGATCTTTTTGATAAAGTTAACAAACATAACTCAAAGGTAGTAAGTGTACTAAACAATGATAAGGAGATGGTATTTACTGTTAGAAGTAAAAAAGATAAATTAGTGACTGAACTTATGAAAGATATAGCAGTAACAAAAGGGTATGAAGTAAGTACAGAACTAATTAAAAAAGATGATAATACGACATATTATCAAAGTGCAATAAAGGTAGGACTCAATGGCAATTTCTAGTAGAGAAAATAGAACAATTTTTGATAAAATTGATGCATTCTTTGGTGCTAAAAAACCTTCGGAAGCTTCACTTTTATATTTTGGAGCTGCACTTTTTGTAGGTTTTTTAGTCTATCAATTTATCTTTTTAGAGACTGACCAACAGTTAAAAACAACTGAGGTAAAACTTGTCTCTGTAAAGGACAAAGTTACTGATCAAAAGAGATATTTAAGCTCAAATACTCCTGCTAAATTGAAACAGTTAAAAAAAGTGGTAATTCAAAAAAATGCGGAATTTGATGATACAATTTATAAGATTAGTTATGTCGATAATACTTTAACAGAGCTTTCATACTTGTTATTTGATGATGAAAATTGGGCAGGTTTTGTAGATAATATCTCATATTTGGCAAAAAAACATAAGGTAGAAATTAAAGAAATAGCAAATAAGTTTTATGAGCCAACTTTTCAAAAAATCACTCATGTAGTTGAGATAGATGTAAAATCAAAAGGTAATTTTACTGATATAGTAAAATTTTTAAATGAGATTGAAGAGAGTCAGCTAGTAATAGATGTTAATCAAATAGAAATTACAAAACCAGAAGATAAACTTGAAGCACTCTTTAAAATTGCTGTATGGGGGATGAAATACTAATGAAAAGATTAATAATTATACCATTTTTGGCGATATACATACAGGCTGATGATAGTAGATTAGCTATGGTCTCTGAGTATAAAACTATGTTTGCAAAAATTGGAAAGAAACGAATAGGAATTGATCCTAGAAAAATAGACGCTGTGAAGACACCGTTTGTTAAAGTTGAGAAAAAACAGATTCAAACAACAGATGGTAACTCTGTGGATGTAAAGTCTGCTTTTGTTTTACAAGCTATGTTTAATAAAAAAGTAAAAATTAGTGGAGCGTGGTACAAACTTGGGGATGAGGTTGATAATATGAAAATAATTTCAATTCGCAATGATACAGTGTGGCTTAAAAATAGTGAATTTAAAAAGAGATTAACAATGAGGAAAGAAAATGCAAAAATTAGTATCAAGTAGACTAAAAAAGTCGGTATTAGCACTTGGTTTTGCTGCTATACTTGTAGGAAATGTATCAACACTAGAAGCTAAGAGTTGTGATAACAGAACATTTAACATAAAAATTTCTGATGAAGTTGCAACAAGTGAAATTTTAAACCAACTTAGTAATGAGTGTGGATTTAGTGTTGTAACAAGAGATACAATCGCTGGTGAAAGATTGGGTGAAAAACTTTTTGGAATAAACATCAAAAAGATGAGTCTTGATGAGATTTTTGATATTTTAATCACTGCTCGTGGATTAGACTATAGTTATGAAAGTAATTTATTGCAAATTAGTGGATTGGCTGTAAAAACATTTAAGATTGATTATGTCAATACTGAAAGAGCAGGTGTTAGTAACACTGATATATCACTTACTGGTGACTCAGCTGCAGCGGGTTCAGGTGCGGGTGCAAAAGGGGGATCTCTCTCAACAGGTGCTACAATTACCTCAAATGACAATTTTAGTTTTTGGAGTAAAATGGAAGCTGAATTAGAAGCAATTTTAAATTCACCTTCGGACAAATTTAAAGCACCAACTCCAATTATCAATAAAGAGGCAGGTCTTGTAACAGTTAGTGGGACAAGTGCACAAATTGACCGTATAGAAGTTTATATTGATCATCTTATGGATAGACTTCACAAACAAGTTTTAATAGATGTAAAGATTTTATCAGTCAATCTTGATAACTCAAAACAGACAGGTGTGAATTGGGGTGAAATTTATAAACTTCAAAATATGAAATTAACATATGAAGTACTTAATACAAATAATTTAAGTAAAATTGCAAAAGATGAGATTACAGAGTGGGGAAATAAACTTCCTGATGCTCAAGCTACATTTATGAGGTTTTCTGGCAATACTGGTATTACTGATCTTGTCAAGTTTTTAAAGACTCAAGGAGATGTGACTTCTATCTCTAATCCAAAAGTAGTCACTATGAATAACCAACCAGCTGTTTTTAGTTCAGGAGATCAACTCTACTATAAATTATCAGCTTCTTCAAGACAGACAGGAAGCGCTGCTGCAACTGAAACTTTTAGCAATGAGGTTGTTAAATCGGTATTTGCTGGGGTTTTGCTTGATATTACACCTGAAATTACTGATGATGGTGAGATTATTTTAAAAATAAATCCATCAATCTCATCTGTAAAATCTCAGGTAAAAACTGATGAATCAGGTGTTAGAAGATTACCACCTGATCTTAGTAAAAAACAGATATCTTCAGTTGTAAAGCTTAGAGATGGTGAGAAGATAGTATTGGGTGGACTTATTAGTAGTAATCAAGGTAGCACAACATATAAAGTGCCTATTTTGGGTAATTTACCGATTTTAGGATATGCATTTAGACAAGATAAAATTGTTGAGATAAGAGAAGAGTTAGTAATCATTATTACGCCATATATATTAAACTCAAAAAGTAACCAAAGAAATACGGTTTCACTAAAAGAGTTGGGATATCAAGATATAAAATAAAGGGTTAAGTTTATGAGCAGAATTAGTACGATTGTATCACAATCTGAAATAAATATTAGTGACGATAAGAATTTTTTATATAAATTTTCATTTCTGCTTGTTGTAATTGTAGGGTTGTCTGCATATATTATTATGCAAAGTTATAGTACGGTTGATGATCTCTCCAAATCTTATGAAGAGCATATAAATTTAGCAACTTTAGAGACAATTGAGAGAGAAATAAATGGCAATAGAGTGGATTTAGTAATTGTAGAAGATGATTTTAGCGAATTAGCGTCAATTGATTTGAGTGGTATTATTATGTCTCAACCGGTTGTTCAAAATCCTGTAACAAGTCATGTAGCTCAAATTCCAACTATGAAAATCAATATACAAGAGCCAAAAAAAGGAAAAGTTTTTATCTCTTCACAAGAGGGTAACTCTTTATCATTTATTAAAAAGA
Source organism: uncultured Campylobacterales bacterium (assembly GCA_964447385.1). Lineage (GTDB taxonomy): Bacteria > Campylobacterota > Campylobacteria > Campylobacterales > QNZT01 > SZUA-1433. Next base: position 4,142 of record CAYUSV010000108.1, read on the forward strand.
AGTTTTATGCTACAAATAATTCTACTTTTTCTATCAAGTTGGCAAAGAAGTTTTATGAATCCAATAAGTACAAACAAGCACTTAAATGGACATTGATTACCAATGAAATTGATGCACAAAGTGAAGAGAGTTGGATAATGTTTGCAAAGATTAAAGAGAAAATGGGCAAAAAACAGGATGCTATTAATGCGTTGGATGAATATTTAAAACATCAAAGATCAGTAAAAGTGACAAAATTACTTAAAAATTTAAGAGATCGTGCATAGGAAATAGTGATGAAAGCAAGAGAAGCGTTAGGTATTGTAGATTTTTTACAAGATAATAAAATTATAACCAAAGAGGTTGCAAAAGAGATAGAAGATGAACATCAAGAGATTGGTGACGATATTGGCTCTATACTTTTACAACGAAATATTGTTACCAGTGATACACTTATTTTGCTTCTTATTGAAGCTGTTAAAAATGGTATTATTCGTCTTGAAGATGTTTATAAAAATTTTTCAATAGATATTGATCAATTTATACTCAAATTTGCAGCTAGTAGAAATTGTGAATATGTAGATCTATATAGTGTTGATGTAAACTATACTATCGGTGCAAAGATAGGTTATGAGCGAATTAGTAAACTGCATGTATTGCCATATAAAGAGGATGATTTAAATATCTATATTGCGGCAAAAGATCCTTTTGATATGGGACTTCAAGACTCTCTTCATAGAATATTTAGAAACAAACTTATCAAAGTTTCCATCGCAAACCCTGATCAAATTGAAAAACATTTACACAATATAGAGATTAGTGAAAGTGTTAAGGATTTGATTGCAGAGATCAGACAAGAGTTTGTAGCTTCAAGTGGAGATACTGAAGAGAGTTCAGGGATTTTAAAATTGATTGAGCTTATCTTAAAGACGGCTATTATTAGTGGAGCTAGTGATATTCATATCGAGCCTACTGAGACTAACTGTATAGTTCGTTCTAGAATTGATGGGATGCTTAAAGAGATTTTTGTTTTTGATAAAGATATCTATCCACCGCTTGGCTCTCGTGTTAAGCTTTTGGCAAATTTAGATATAGCTGAGAGGCGAAAACCTCAAGATGGAAGATTTTCTGCAACGATTATGGAAAAACATTATGATTTTAGGATGTCTACACTTCCTATCATGACAGGTGAGTCTATAGTTCTTAGAATTTTAGATAAATCAAAAGTTATGATAAAGCTTGAAGATTTAGGAATGCATCCTGAAAATTTTAAAAAATTTCGACTAGCTATGGATGCTCCATATGGGATACTTTTTGTAACCGGGCCCACCGGAAGCGGTAAATCAACTACACTTTATGCTGGTATGAATGCTATTAAAAGTGTTAAGAGAAAGATGATTACTGTTGAAGATCCTGTTGAGTATCAGATGTCACTTTTGCAACAAGTACAAGTCAACAATAAAGCAAATCTTACTTTTGCAACTGCACTAAAATCTATCTTAAGACAAGATCCAGATATCATTATGATAGGTGAAGTAAGAGATAAAGAGACTCTAAAAATTGCGATTGAAGCATCTCTTACAGGACACCTTGTTTTGTCAACACTTCACACAAATGATGCGGTTAGTGCAATTAGTAGAATTATTGATATGGGTATTGAAGCATATCTAGTTTCAGGGGCTCTTGTGGCAATTCAGGCACAAAGACTTATAAGAAAATTATGTCCACATTGTAAAGTCAAAATAACACTGCCTGATGAAATGTTAAAAGAGATAAAAGGATTTATACCAGATACTTATCAGTTTTATAAAGCAAAAGGGTGTGATAAATGTATGCAGAC
>CAYUSV010000109.1:0-5904 GCA_964447385.1 uncultured Campylobacterales bacterium
CAAGAGGAAATGCTTCTTCAAGTAAGAGCACTTGTCGATGTCATATGATGGGTGGTATGGGTGGTGGAAGTTATGATATTTATCCTTAACATAAAAATTATTGGCTTGTGCCTTTTTTTAAATTGCATAAGCTGATAATGAAATTAGATGAACATTAATACTTTTTTAAATAAGTGATTTATATTTGATTTGGTGTTTAGCTATATGTTGCATAATTACACTATTTTTTATCTATAAAGAAATTTTTTACTTTTCCGATATAGATAAAAGAGATTTATATATAAAATTTACTAAAATAATGCAGATATTATACGAAGGAGAATGGAATGAAAAATGTTTTGAATAGACAATATAAGGTTATTTTTTTACTGATTTTACCGGTGGTTATGATGAGTGGATCTATTGTTGGGTCAAAACATGATTTGAGTGCTAGTAATTTTTATGGCGGTTCATTTGGCGCAGGTGATCGAATATGTGTTTTTTGCCACACTCCTCACTCCTCAAACGTTGATTTAGCTGAAGGTAATGGTGGTATTAAAGCTCCAATATGGAATAGAAAGATTACTGATATGAGTGCATTTACCATGTATGATGAGAGCCCTGGAACGCCAAGCTCTATCTCTTTAGCTTGTCTTAGTTGTCATGATGGTGTAAGTGGCTTAGGGAGGATAAGTGCTGTTGGTCCAATTAATACACACAATGTTATAAATGCTTCTGGTTCTGGTTTGGCAGGTCCTGGGGGTGGTGAGGATCCAAGCTGTGGAGCTTGTCATCCATTTGCAAGGGGCGATAGTGGTACATATCCTAGTACAACTTGGCAAATTGGAGCGGATTTAACAGACGATCATCCTATATCAATTAATTATGCTGCATCATTTGCTCATAAACCTGATGAGTTTCTCGCCGCACCTATAAATGGACTTAAACTTTTTGGTGGTAAAGTTGAGTGTGCTTCATGTCATAATGTCCATGATAATGATAATGGGCGATTTTTAAGAACTTCAAATGTAGGTAGTGGCGTATGTAAGTCTTGCCATGTAAAATAATATTTACAATTTACAATTTACAAATTATAAACAAAACAACAGTATAATGATGGGTTTAAAAAATACAAGGGGAAAATTGTGGGGACAATAAAGAAAGTATGGTCATTTATCATATCTATGAAACTAATGATAGTTTTGACTGCAGTTTATGCAATAGTTATCGCAGTAGCAACATTTATAGAGAATGATTATGGCACGGAAACAGCTTGGGCTTTAGTCTTTAAGACTAAATGGTTTGAAGTTCTTCAAATAATTTTAGCTATTAACTTGATAGGTAATATCATAAGATTTAAGATTTATAAACTTAAAAAAATGCCGTCTTTTATATTTCATGTAGGTTTTTTGGTAGTTCTTTTAGGGGCTGCTATGACTAGATATATGGGGTATGAGGGGGTTATGCATATAAGAGAGGGAGTGAGTGAAAACCGTATGCTCTCATCTGAAGCTTTTTTACAGACAAAAGCTATTAAAGGAAATTTACAATATACCAATGAAAAAGTTCTGTTTTTATCATCTGCCGGTGGTAATAGTTTTGAACAGAGTTTAGATATTGATGGAGATGAGTTAAAAGTTACTTTTAGAGACTTTATAAAGAGTGCGGTTAGAGCAGTTGTTGAAGTTCCAAATGGTAAGCCTGCCATCTCTTTGGTTGTTACAACTCCTAGTGGACCTGAGACTTTTTTTGTACGCGATAAAGATTTTACAAATATAGGACCTTTTACTTTTTATCTCAATACAGACCCAGATACAACAAAAAAGTATGTTCATATATATTTGAAAGATAGTAAATTTTACTATATATCAAATAGAGATATAGAGTGGTTTACAATGGCAGATCAGAAAAAGGGCAAATTTGAAGCCGGTAAAGAGTACGAATTTAAAAATAAGACACTTTATACTATTGATGGTGTAAATGTTGTTCCAAAAATAGTTACTAAAAGTGGTGTCATCAAAGTCGTTCCAAAAGAGAGCAAAGGTGGAAAAGTTGATCTTAAAACACAAAATGGACTTTCAGCACTTGTTGTAGATGTAGAGTATAAGGGTGAAAAGAATGTAGTCTCATTGATGGGAATGGGACAGAGATTTAAAGGTTATGATACAAATATCAAAATTGGTGATTTAGATGTAACTCTATCTTGGGGTTCAAAAGAGCTGTTTCTTCCGTTTTCACTATACCTTGAAGATTTTGTTATGGATAAGTATGCAGGTTCAATGAGTCCATCTTCGTATGAGAGTCATGTAAAGTTAATTGATGAAAAAAATGGTGTAAACATGCCTTATAGGATATATATGAATAATACTTTAAACTATGGTGGTTATAAATTTTTTCAATCTTCATATGATGGAGATGAGAGAGGTACTATTTTGTCAGTAAATCACGATCCTGGTAAATGGCCTACTTATATTGGATATATACTTTTGAGTGTTGGTTTCTTTCTTAATCTTTTAAATCCACATAGTAGATTTGGAAAACTGGCACGAACAAAATATGGAAATATAAATTCGATAGTTTTTATAACTGCGATGTCACTTGGTCTATCTTTTGCGCAGCCTTTAAATGCCCAAACAAATTCTCAAAACCAAGTTAGCGTTGCTGCGCCAACCCAAGAACAGATAATAACATATATTAAAAAGATAGATGCAGATTATGCAAAAAACTTTAGTTCAATTGTCATTCAAGATAGAGGAGGGCGAATGAAGCCTCTTGATACTATCGCTATTGATGCTATAAATAAAATATATGGAAAACCAACTCTACATGGTTTAAATTATAATCAAATACTGCTTGGGATGATGGCAAGTGCGCCATATTGGCAGAAAATAGATATGATAAAAACTTCACATCCTGGTGTTAGGACTCTCTTGGGTGTTAGTGAGGATCAAAAATATTTTGCTTTTAACGATGTATTTAATGAAAAAAGAGAGTATAAATTAGCTGATGCAGTGAGTGAAGCACACAGAAAAAAACCAGCGGATAGAGGAAAACTTGATAAAGATCTTATAAAAGTAGATGAGAGAATAAATGTTGCTTATATGATATATCAAGGAGATATGTTAAGAGCTTTTCCTCTTAAAAATGATCCAAATGATAAATGGCACACGCCACCTGAAGTTTTTAATGATTTTCCACCACAAGAGAAAGATTTTTTTCAAGGCTTAATTGCAAAAAATTTTAGAGGTATTAATCTTGGAATGGAAAATAATGATTGGCGTCAAGCAAATGAAGCAGTTGCTGAGATAAAAGCTGCTCAGGCTGAAATTGGTGCTAGTGTTATGCCAAGCCAAACAAGAATTGATATGGAGATGCTCTACAATAAATTAAATATTTTTGACAAGTTAACAATGGTTTATCTAATTTCTGGATTGATACTATTAACATTTATTTTTATAAGATTGGTGAAACCAAATTTAAATACTAGATTGATAACAAGGGTTATAATTGCTATCATGGTTCTTGGTTTTATAGCTCATACTGCAAATTTAGGACTTAGATGGTATGTTGGTGGGCATGCACCTTGGAGTAATGGATATGAAGCGATGCTTTATATCTCATGGACTACTGTACTTGCTGGACTCTCATTTGCAAGGCAGTCTGATTTTTCAGTGGCAACAACTGCTATATTTGCCGGTTTAACACTTTTTACAGCACATCTTAGCTGGTTAGATCCTCAAATTACAAATATTGTACCGGTTTTAAAATCATATTGGTTGACTATACATGTATCTGTTATCACTGCAAGTTATGGATTTTTGGGACTTAGTACACTTCTTGGGTTTATAACACTGATACTGTTTATGATGATAAATAAAAAAGGAAGCCCTCTTGTTAGAGAGCAGATAGTGTTAAATATAAAAGAGGCGACAAGAATAAATGAGATGTCAATGATTTTAGGTATTTCACTCTTGACAGTTGGAAATTTCCTTGGTGGAGTTTGGGCAAATGAGAGTTGGGGTAGATATTGGGGCTGGGATCCAAAAGAGACTTGGACATTGGTGACGATTTTGGTTTATGTTTTTGTTCTTCATATGAGATTTGTACCAAAGCTTTATTCGCCATATAGCTTTGCTGTTGCATCTGTTGTTGCATATTCATCTGTGATCATGACGTACTTTGGAGTGAATTATTATCTTGCGGGAATGCACTCATATGCAGGAGGAGATCCTGTGCCAATTCCTACTTGGATATATTATGTGCTGATCACAATTGCTGTAGTTTCTATATTGGCATATTTGAAAACTGACGCATATAAAAGTGTAAAGATAAAAAAGAGTTAAGTTTTAGAGAGTGCCTATGAAGATGAGGCGCTCTCTTTTGAAGTTTTGGAGAGTTTTAAATTATTTTTGTTTACTAAATGTTGAGTCCTCAACAATTACTTCATAAAAGTATCCATAGCCAAAGTCTTTATCTGTAATAAGTTTCCCCTCTGCTATGACTTCATCTCCAACTGTTGGTAACTCTGTAACTGATGTAAAGATAAGATCACTATTTTCTCCATCTCCTGTACCATCTTGGATATGAATCCAATTTTTACCCATAATCGCTGGTGATACTTTTACTACTTTTCCTATAACTTTAACTTTTTTGTCTTTTAGATCAGCTTTTTTTGCATATACCTCTTCTACTCTTAAACCTCCATCAACTGTAGCGGTAATAGCAGGTATAACAGTTTTAGTTGCTATTTTTTTGCTTGAATTGTTATCTAGATTTGCATGTGGATTTTGAGATGAAGATTTTTTGATAGGCGAGTCTGATTTAATTGCATTTACAAAAATAACAGTATCAAATTTACGCTTTAAAGTTTTACTCTCAAAATCTACTACTCTCATATTTTCAACAAAACTTACTTTAGCTCCTACATCAATATCTACCTTAGGTACAGCTACCCAGATAGTACCATTATCAGTTTTTATACTTAAATAAGTGTAAGGATTTGCATCTAGTACTTCTAAAACAGTTCCGGTTTGTTCTATTATTTTATTTGCAGTCATTGGTGGTGGATTTTTACCACCATGCATATCGATATTGCCTTGTGTGTGAGTTTTTTCTTTTATCTCTTTAACAACTTCTTGTGTTACCTCTTTTACTTCAGTTTTTCCCTTGTTTTCGCAACCTGTTATCGCAATCAGTGCTAAAACAGAGAGTGAGCTTATAATTTTTTTTGATATTTGCATCTTAATCCTTGATATTTATTATTTGTGTAAATAGTTGTGTCCTATTACTTAACATTAAATTGTATCGCTTTGGGCTTAAGATAAGTTTAGAGGTAAAATATTTTTTTCAAAAATTAGTGTATAAGAGTTGCTTATACACTAATTTTCCCTTTAAGCTCTTCTGGTTGAGAAGAGACACGAAGAGCATCTTCTTTTCTTATAATATTTTTTTGAACAAAGTTAGCCAATGCTTGAGTTTGAGTCTGCATGCCGGTATTGGCTTGGTTTAGTTGCATCTGTGAATAGAGTTGGTGTATTTTATTTTCACGAATTAAGTTTGCTATTGCGTGGTTATTTATCATGATCTCTTGCGCTGCAACTCGACCTTTTGATTTTTTAGGAAGAAGCATTTGGGAGATAACACAAGCTAGAGATACTGAGAGCATATTTCTAATTTGTAACTGTTCACTTCCATCAAATGTGTCAACAATTCTATTTATAGTTTGAACAGCAGAGTTAGTGTGAAGAGTACCAAACACTAAGTGACCGGTTTCTGCAGCTGTTAGAGCTGCTTCGATAGTCTCTTTATCACGCATCTCACCGATGAGTATGATATCTGGATCTTCACGCATTGCATATTTTAGAGCTGATGAGAAACTTTTTGTATCTTCACCAACATTTCTATGTGAAAAGAGTGATTTTTTAT
>CAYUSV010000110.1:0-5847 GCA_964447385.1 uncultured Campylobacterales bacterium
GCATTAAAAGCCTCTTTTGTAAGCATGTGAACTTCATCGATGATAAATATCTTAAATCTAGCGCTATTTGGTTTATATTTTGTCTGTTCGATGAGTGATCTTATATCATCTATTTTTCTACTACTTGCTCCATCCATCTCAACTATATCTATATGTCTGTTTTCATTGGCACTAGTGCAATTTTCACATACTTCACAAGGTATTGAAGTAGGTCCTTTTTCACAAACCAAAGATTTGGCAAAGATTCGTGCTGTTGAAGTCTTGCCACTTCCTCTAAGTCCTGAAAATAGATAAGCATGACTCAATCTATCTTGATCAAGAGCTAAAGTCAGGGTTTGTGTGATTGTCTCTTGACCTATGAGCTTATCAAATGAAGATGGTCTATATTTAAGTGCTAAAACTTGCGACAATAAAAATCCTTTTGGGGTTGTTAGAGCTCCCCTTTATATAATCAAACCATTTTACTACAAAAAAATAAAGATTTTACTAAAGTAGACGATTTAGTTAAATAAGGAGCCAAAAAATGAGAAAAATAGTTTTAATTTCTATGACACTTTTTGCGTTTTCAGCAATATTTTCAGGTTGCGAAAAAGCAGATTATCAACATCCATTACATAGATCAAGTGGAAAATAATATAGCCATGCTACTTTAGCCAGATAGATGCTATCTCTTTAAGCTTATCAGGGTTTTCTGATGCAAAAAGCTTTAAAGAGGTATGTTCGTATCTATTTTTGATGCCATAACTGCTTTCTAAAAACTCGACTACAGCTTCACCTGAGTGGATAAGTGTTGCTTTTGGAAAAAAGTTGCCAATTTCATCTTTAATAAGTGGAAAATGGGTACATCCAAGTATGATAGCATCAGGTTCACTAACATCTTTAAAATAGTGTCGCATAGCACTATCTAAAATTTCACCACTAAAAAGGCCCTCTTCTACAATTGGTACAAAAAGCGATGGAGATATTGACTCTATGTTGTGATAACCGTTATTTTGTAATAACCTCTCATATTTTTTACTTTTTATTGTGGCATTAGTACCGAGAATTAAAATTTTTGCATCTTTATTTAAAAATCTGTTTTTAAGAGCTAATACTCCAGGCTCAATAACTCCAGAGATTTTAAAATCTGCATTTGCTTTAAGCTCATCAATTGCATAAGCAGATACAGAGTTACATGCGGTTATCAAGATATCTATCTCAAAGTTTTTGAAAAATTCCAATGCTTCAAGTGAATAACGGATAATTGTGTTTTTGTTTTTTACGCCATAAGGCACTCTTGCTGTATCGCCAAAGTAGATGATTTCATCAAAAAGTTTATGTTCAATTATGCTCTTTACAACACTAAGTCCACCAACTCCACTATCAAATACCCCAGCTCTCATGAATGGAACTTTTTAAGCACCATCGTTCATGATTGATAAAAATTCACTGTTATCTTTGGTTTTTTGCATTTTTTTGTATAAAAACTTGAGTGCTTCTATATCTTCCATTTGACTCATAGCAGATCTCAATGCCCAAACTTTTTGTAAAAGATCTGGTTTTAATAGTAACTCTTCTTTTCTAGTACCAGATTTTAAGATACTCATTGCAGGATAAATTCTTCTATCTGCTACATGACGGTTAAGTACTGTTTCAGAGTTTCCTGTACCTTTAAACTCTTCAAAAATTACTTCATCCATTCGACTTCCAGTTTCGATAAGTGCAGTTGAGATAATAGTAAGTGATCCACCATTTTCTATATTTCTAGCAGCTCCAAAAAACCGTTTTGGTTTATGTAAAGCATTTGCGTCAACTCCGCCACTTAGTACTTTACCGCTTGATGGTGTTACTGTATTGTAAGCTCTTGCGAGTCTTGTTATAGAGTCAAGAAGGATTACAACATCTTTTCCCATCTCTACCATCCTTTTAGCTCTCTCAATTACAAGCTCAGCAACTCTAACATGATTTGCCGGTGGAAGATCAAATGTAGAGCTATAAACATCACCTTTGACTGATCTTTGCATATCTGTTACCTCTTCTGGTCTTTCATCTACAAGTAGAACAAGAAGTGTGATTTCAGGATGATTGTGGGTTATTCCGTGTGCTAACTCTTTTAAAAGCTCTGTCTTACCAGTCCTTGGAGGTGCTACGATAAGCCCTCTTTGTCCCTTGCCAACGGGTGCAAAAAGATCAAGCACTCGTCCTGTAAGTCTGATTGGGTTGTACTCTAGTTTAATTTGCTCAGTTGGATATAAAGGAGTTAAGTTTTCAAAAAGAGGTCGGTTTCTACTCTCAGCCATTGGCAAGTAATTGATTGCCTCTATTTTTAAAAGTGCGTAGTATCTCTCTTGGTCTTTTGGTGGTCTAACTTGTCCTGTTACGATATCGCCAGTTCTTAGTGCAAATTTTTTAATTTGCGTCGCTGAAACATAAGCATCTGAGATGGAGTTACTAAAATCAGCATCAACTGATCTTAAAAATCCAAAACCATCATTGGCAATCTCTAAAATACCGGTAAAGAGTATGAAACCTCCTTGTGAAACTTGGGATTTTAAAATTTCAAAAATTAGGTCTTGTCTTTTTAATTGGTGTGGATTTTCAACTTTTAATCCATCAGCAATGGTTAAAAGCTCTTCTAATGGTTGTTTTCTTAAATCTTCTATTCTGTGTCCAGTTACTGGTACATGAGTTCTTGATTTATTATTTTTAGATTGGCGGTTTTTTGGAGTTTTATCCATTTTTCTCTCTTTTGGGGATAAGTTTTATGTAGTGATGTTTTCTTCTTAAAAGTTATAATCAGAAAAAGTAAGCTCTGACATTCTAGTAAAGATATTGAAAATTGTCAAGCTATTGCCCAAATAAAGTTTAAATTATCTATAATATTTTAAAAATAAGGTGTTTAGTTGGATAAAATCGCATGTACTCACTGTCAACTTGAGTTTGATAAAGATATCTTGATAGAAGAAGATAGTAGCGATCAAAAGTTATATTTTTGTTGTAAAGGGTGTCAGGGAGTCTATCATCTGCTTCAAGATGAGGGGTTAGAAAACTTTTATGAGAAAAAAGGTGATACCAAGCTAAAACCCGCAAAAGGGATTGTCAAAGATCTTGAAAAATTTGATCATGATGGTTTTTCTAAAAAATATGTTATCCAAAAAGATGGCATCTGTAGTGTTAGTCTTATCATAGAAGGAATTCATTGTAGTGCTTGTGTATGGCTTAATGAAAAAGTACTTCATCGAACAGATGGTATTATCGAAGCAGAGATAAACTACACAAATCACAAAGGCAAAGTAAGCTGGGATCCATCAGTGATAAAACTCTCCCAAATTGTACAAAAGATTCAATCTGTCGGCTATAATGCTTACCCTTATGATGCAAAAGCACAAGAAGAGAGAGCAAACAAAGCTCGTAAAGATTATTATTCTAGACTTTTAGTAGGTATATTTGGCACGATGAACATCATGTGGTTAGCAGTTGCTCACTATGCAGGATATTTTACTGGCATGGCTGATGATATGAAAACTGTTATAAATGTTGCAGAGTTTATTTTAGCAACACCTGTTCTTTTTTATACAGGTTGGATCTATTTTAAAGGTGCCTACTTTGGACTTAAAAACCATTTTATAAATATGGATCTTTTGATAGTTACAGGAGCTACTCTTGCCTATCTTTACTCTATATATGTGACAATAACCGGAGTTGGTGAAGTCTATTTTGATTCGGTTGTTATGATTATCACCTTTGTTTTTGTTGGTAAATATCTGGAAGTTTTAACTAAAAAAAAGGCGATAGATACATTAGATACTATGACAAGCTCAATTCCTACGGAAGTTTTATTGGTAAAAGATAATAAAAAACAGATAGTTAGTGTTGAAGAGATCAAAGAGGGAGATATTGTAGAGTTAAAACCATCAGATAAGATAGTAATTGATGGCATCTTACTAAATGGTGAAGGTTCTGTTGATGAGTCAAGTCTTAGTGGAGAGTCTAAACCAATTTATAAAAAAGTAGGTGATGAGCTTATCAGTGGTAGTGTAAATCTTGATAGTGTATTAAGATATCGTGCGACAAAATCATTTAATACCTCTATGCTCTCTACTATAGTTACTCTTCTTGAAGAGTCAATTACAAAAAAACCAAAAATTGAAAAATTGGCAAACAGGATATCCGGTTATTTTTCTGCTGTTGTTTTATTGTTGGCTATCTCTACCTTTATAGGTTGGTATTTGGTAGGTGGTGAGTTTGAAAAGGCATTAATCGTTACGATTTCAGTTATTGTAATTGCATGTCCTTGTGCGTTAGGGCTTGCTACTCCAGTTGCGACACTCATTGGGCTTGGAGTTGGGGCTAAAAGAGGGATTTTGTTTAAAGAGGCTAGTTTTTTAGAGACTATGGCAAAAAGTGATGTACTGCTTTTGGATAAAACAGGAACGATAACAGAGGGAAAACCAGATGTTGTTAAGCATAAAGTTTATAAAACATTTGATCCAAATCTTCTTTTGTCTTTAGTAAAAAGCTCAAGCCACCCAATTAGTAAAGGTGTAGAAAAATTTCTTTTAAATGAGCACGAAAACCTAAAAGAGTATGATCTACAAAACTCTAAAAATATCGAAGCTAGAGGTATAGAGGCAGAGTACAAAGGAGATAAACTTTTTGGTGGAAACTTAAGACTCATAAAAGAGCGAGGTATAGAGCTCTCTTATGAGAGTGAAAATTCGATTTTTGCATTTGTTATAAATGAAGAGTTAGTTGCTGTTTATGAGTTAAAAGATAGTGCAAAAGAGGATGCAAAACAAAGCATTGCCTATTTTCAAAAGATGGGTATTGAAGTTGCCATGCTTACAGGTGACAATGAAAGAGTGGCAAATAGTATTGCTTTGGAGGTTGGCATACAAAAAGTATATCACTCACTTTATCCAAAAGATAAAGCTAAGATAGTAGATGATTATCACAATAAAAACTATACAGTAATCATGGCAGGAGATGGCATAAACGATGCGATAGCACTATCAAAAAGTGACATTGCGATTGCTATGGGAAGTGGTGCTGATATCTCAATTGAGGTGAGTGATATCGTACTCTTGGATGATAAGATGAGCTCACTCAGCCAAGCGCATAAACTTAGCAAAAAAACCTATAAAAATGTTAAACAAAATCTTATCACTTCTCTCGTGTATAATTTTTTTACGATACCATTAGCTATGGCTGGTTTTGTAATCCCCCTTGTAGCAGCACTCTCTATGTCTTTGAGTTCGCTACTTGTTATCGCAAATGCAGTACGAATCAAAAGAGGTTTTGGTAATGAGTAGTGGAATTGTAGCAGTCATGATAGGTGTTTCAACATTTTTAGGAGTTATCGGTCTTTTTGGATTACTCTGGGGACTTAAAACTGGACAATTTGATGATGAAAAAAAGTTTTTAGATGGTGTAAGTGGCGACGGAGTCGATGAGCTTCGTGATGCTGCAATGCTCCAAGAGAAAAAAAAAGAGGCATTTAAAAAGAATAGAGAGAAAAATTATAGACCACCTGATTGATTAATTATCCACCTTCTCTCTGTGAGTTGTTTTACTAAATCATTAAGTACTCCACCTTTTGCTGTAACGCTTTGACCATTCTTTACTTATTCTGAAAATTCTTTTACATCTAAGTAGCAGTCCAGAACTAATTTCACATTTTAACGATAAGAGAAAGGTATATATGCAAGGCAGATTTTTGCACTTCTAGCCAAAGCTAAGAGAAAAAATCTAACGCAGTCAGATGTGCCTTTATCTTATCGCCCTTTGGGTGAAATTAGTTCTGGACTGCTACTTAAAAGATGATATGGTTATTGTGTATGCTGTTTTGGACTTAAGAGCAGATCCCAT
>CAYUSV010000111.1:0-5767 GCA_964447385.1 uncultured Campylobacterales bacterium
AGTCCACTCTTTTACTTTCAAAAGTGCATCTCTAGCTTCTTTTTCACTTTTACACAATATAACAAAGTCATCTGCGTATCTTACCATTTTATAACCACTTCGTGTCAGCATTATATCCAAAGGGTGCAGATATATGTTTGCCAATAACGGGCTTAATACTGCTCCTTGTGGAGTGCCTGCTGTGGGTGCCCAAAGTACAAGATTATCTACGATATCTTGTTTGAGGTATTTTTGGATTAAATCAAGCAACGGTTGGTCACTAATCTTCATCTTTAAATGATTCATCAATTTATCGTGAGGGATTGTATCAAAGTAACTTTGCAAATCTGCATCTACGACCCAAGTATAATTTTCTTTTAACAGATAATCTACTGCGCTTAGTGCATCTTTGCATCCTCTATTTGGTCTAAAACCATAACTAACATCTGAAAACTTATTTTCAAATATTGGTTCTATAACCAGTTTGATAGTACTCTGGACTGATAATTTACTTCCAGTTACTCCCCACCTTGCCTCACGGCAACGCAGTTACTTTCAGCTACAGAGATTATGGTTTTCTCTGACAAGGACTTCCACCTTGCTGGTTGAACGCCTTCAAGGGCGTACGGCACCTTTTTTTAAAAAGGTGTAGAATTGCAATAGTTTCTTTTGAACTTGTTTTGCTTCCAGCATATATTTTAGAGTTGGCACAAATGTTGTTATTGAAGTTTTTAACCAATCCAAAATTTAAATCTGAAGTGCAATTTTTGGTTGAGTCGGATAAAAAAAGTATATTAAAATTTGATTGTATTCTCTTGGTTTGGCGCTTTTGTTCTTCCATATCTGTGTTGAAGCTTTCCTATTTCTATCAAACGTAGCTCTTCTTTACTCAATGTTTCTATGGGCAATTTATCGATATTTATCTCATACTTTACACTTCTAGTAGGAATATTTTTTACTATGGAGTACACATCTGTAAGGGGTTTATACCCACAAGGATTATAGTGTGCTTGAGGAAAGAGTGATGGCTCTACACACTCCATATCAATTTTGTGACTACTATCAAGACGGATTTCATATCTTTCATTATTTAGTATTTGAGGGTCATCAGCGAACAAAAGAGTACTCCCTCTTTTTCTTTTGTTTTCCCTACTAAATATATGCATATCAACTTTCACAAGTTTAAATTTACATTTTTGATAAGGGTTAAACACACGCAAAGGCACAGTAATTTTGTGTTGTTCGCCTTCTATCTTTGGATAATATTCAAAATCTTCACTACTAGGTACATCACCACCACTCCAACTGTTGTAAGAGCGGCAAGATTTTTCATCTGATGTTGTTGCATATAGTGTACTTATCATATAGGTCATACTTTTATCAATATTTCCAAAAATCTCTACAGATACCTTTTCATCCTTCTCAGGTTTAGATTTAGGTTTATTCTCAAAGCCATATGCCGTTTTATGGCTCTCTTTTGTGGAAAATGGTTTTTTATCCGAATAAAATTTATCATTTGCATCCGTAACAGCATCACGAGTTTTTTTGATTTCTAGTCCGATATAAAGCGTGATAAATACAACCACTGCCAATAAAATATTTTTACTATTTACCATCTACTACTTCTACTTTTGACGTGTTAATCCATAAAAGGGTGCATCTTCTAACTGTATGATGAACTCTTGTTCTTGATTGATGATATCTGTATGCAGTATCTTTTTTAGGAGCGTTTTGGGCAAAGTAGTATCGATAAACTTCCATCCATGTTTGTTTTCATTGATGAGTATAAAAGTACCAGATTTTTTTACACTGACTATATTTGAAACCTCATCTAACTCCATCTTATCACCTTCTTTTGCACTCATACGCATAAGCGATAGTGATAATCGTATACCCCGTTTAAATTTTTTAATAGCTTCTTCATCTGCATCTTTTGGTAACTTAGAAGAGAAGTCAATAGTCATACTTTTAGTATAATCAACCAATGCATAAAGCCCATCAGCATAAGTTTTCAAGGGTAGTCTAGGGATAAATTGAAAGCCTGTTATCGTAGTGATATCTCGTGTTTTTTCTGCTTTCTTATTCAACTTTACACGCAATTGTTCTTTGGATAGTTTGTCTATGTAGATTTTAGGGTAGATATAATCTGCCTCTTTTCCATAATCTTCACTTAGCTCTAACTCTGTATAAGTATCTAACACTTTATTTAAAGTACCTAAATCCGATGTATCTTCTTTAAATTGAAAATATGCAAACACTACCACAACAGCAAGTAGCAAAAATTTAATATTCAAAATTATACCTTATTTTTAAAATAATTTTAACTATATAAGAATAAGGCTTAATTATTTATAAATAAGTGGCTCATGAAATTCACTTTAACATATGTGAATGACAATGAAAAGACACTTATGATGATATACGGAAGCAATGATGAAAAAAATACATGGCATGGCTTATGTTGGCTAAGGCTTTAAAGAGTCTATCATTAACTCTATTTCCGTCTCAAGTTTATGCGCTATTTATCAATCCTTCCTCCCCATTTGAAACGACTTTTATAAAATCCACGATCTAAGTTTGAAGTAGTCACAGAATATACTTTACCGCTAGAAGCGTGTATAAATCTTCCATTTCCCGTATAGATACCACAATGGTTAATTTTACCCTTTTTGCTCGTATCAAAAAAGACAAGATCGCCGGGAATAAGCTCATATCGTTCTAATCTCTTTACATACAAAGACTGTTCATAAGAGCTACGAGGTAGTTTTTTACCTATTGCGTATTTATAGACATAGCTTACAAAACCAGAACAGTCAAACCCTCTAAAATCAGACCCACCATAGAGATAAGGAGTACCAATTTGAGCATGTGCTAAAGATAATACTCTCTCACTCTTTTGATCTACCAAAAGATCTTTTGTACTTTGATCAAAAGTTTTTGGTGAGATTTCAGTCTCCTCTTTTATCTCTACTTGTTCATCTATCGTTACAGGAGGTTGAAAGATACAACCATAAAACATAAAAAAAATAACAACCAACACAATATATCTCATGCCCAATTCTAACATAAATTCCACAATTTTTACTTTTTTTTAATGTATAATAAAACTCTTGTAAAACTAAAGGATTATTTGATGAAAATACTATTTATGATATTTGTTACAACCATCACACTTTTTGCTACTTTAGAAAAAGATGATCAAAAAATTGATGATTGGGATTATAACGCTACTACCCAAATCAGCGATAAAAAGATAAATCGCGCCATGCCTATGGCTACCATGGCTAGTTCACCTGTGATGAAGATGAAATCTGAGAGTATCGGTTTTTCGGTAGGTGGAGCAAAAGATGCAGATAATTTTTATGAAAATATAAAAAATGAGTATCTACCAAAATTAAACTCTATAACTTATGAGGGAGTATTTTACGATCACTATTTTGAATTACCAAAAAATAGCTCATGTGAGAGTCTATTTTGTCCTAGTTATACAACTTTTAAAAGAGAAAATCCATTTACTAAAAAAGATGAATATTTTTTAAGTGTGGGACTTGAGTCAAATATAAAAGAGAGTGATTTTAAAAGAAAAAAGCTTAATATCGTAGTAGTTTTGGATATCTCAGGTTCGATGAGTTCATCTTTTGATAAATACTATTATGATAAGAAAGAGCACAATAAACGCAAAAAACCAGATCTTTCAAAAATGCAAATCGCAAACAAATCCCTCGTTAACATGATAGAACATCTAAAAGATGAAGATAGATTGGGAGTAGTTCTTTTTGACAACAAAGCTTACAAAGCAAAACCACTTCGTCTTGTTAAAAACACAGATATAAATGCCACTAAAAAACATATTTTAGATCTTAAAAGTAGAGGTGGAACAAACTGGAGTGAAGGTTATAAAAGTGGTCTTACTCTCTTTGAAAAACTAGAGCCAAAACTAAAAGATCCACAAATTTATGAAAATAGAGTCATTTTTCTAACCGACGCTATGCCAAATAGAGGTGAGTTAAGCGAAAAAGGGCTTTTTGGTTTGGTAGATAGTGCTTCACAAAATGGTATCTATACTACTTTTATAGGTATTGGAGTTGATTTTAACAACGATCTTGTAGAAGCTATTTCAAAAACCAAAGGTGCTAACTACTTCTCTGTACACTCAGATATTGAATTTGCCAAAAGATTAGATGAAGAGTTTGACTTTATGGTTACTCCTCTTGTTTTTGATCTCTCATTAACACTTACTTCAAATAAAATAGAAGCTATCTATGGCACACCTGATGCAAAAAGATCAAATGGTAAAATCATGTATGTAAATACCCTTTTTCCTAGCAAAAATAGCGACCATATGATAAAAGGCGGTATTATCTTGATAAAAGTAACTGATATAAAAAATTTAAATCTTAGTGTCAGCTACAAAGATAGAACAGGCAAAAGTTATAAAAATAGTCAACATGTCACATTTGACACAGAGAGTAAAAAAGATAAAAATGGTATAAAAAAAGCAATTCTCTTAAGCGACTATGTCACACTTATGCAAAATTGGATGCTTGATATGAGAGCAGATTGTCAAGATAAAGTTACAAATATAGTAAATATATCTTTAGAAAAGAGAGCTTTTATATATCCTCCAGATAGAGAACATTATGAGATGATAGAGACTTGGGAGAGAAAATCTTGCTCTTTAAAAGTGAGTGAGGGTTATAAAAAACTTCTCACTCTTTTTAGAGATGATTTTAAACAAAGAGGTGAATATTTTAAAGATGATAAGTTTGAAAAAGAGTTAAACGCGCTTGATATACTTTTATCATCTAAAGAAGAGACAAAAAATATCAAGATAGATGATTGGGATAGTAAAAGGTAGAGTGATGATTTATGTTATTCTTGCAATTGGATTATTAGTTGTCATGACTTTAGCTTATAGGTCGTATCAAAAAAATGGTGATACAACATATCTATTAAAGACTATTTCACTTATTTTTGCAGTACTCTTTTTTACATATATTAGCAAGGTTATTTTTATACATAAACCTATATTTATTTTACATTTGGCACTGCTATTTCTCTCTTGGGGTGCTCTTTTTAACTTCTTAATAAAGGGGAGATTAAATCTACTTATGATTTTATCCCCTGCTCTATCGACAACTCTTTTCTTTGCCATAGCACTTTTTTTCCGCGAAAATGCATAGTCCACACTTTTTACACACAACATAGTATATAATTAAACCATATTTATAAAAAAAGGAAAAGATTATGAAAAAATTATCAACAATTATTTTAGGTTTAGCTCTATTAACAAGTGGTGCTATCGCATCTGAGAGTATAAACCATGCAAGTACAACAAAAAGTAGCTCTTATGCATATCAAAATGAGAGTACAACAGCTGATGGTATAAAAGCAGTCGTTTTTTCACAAAAACCATTGATATCTGGCAACAATATTATATATGTAAAACTTAGTAAAGATGCTGTACCTATAACAGATGCTAAATTGAAATTGAAATTTTTTATGCCTGAAATGCCTGGCATGCCTGCTATGGAATACAAAGCAAAAGGTAAGTTAGATAGTGATAGATATAAGTTTGACATCAATCTTGGCATGGGTGGAACTTGGCAGTATCAGCTAAAGTTTAAAACTAAAGATTCAAAGGTTAGCAAGATAAGAGGTAGTGTAAATATATAACAAACTCTCTGCCATATCAAGTTTTTTTTCAAACTTGATATGGTTATTTTTCTAATTTTGTTTTGATTGTGTTATTGGATGCATACCACATGCCCTCTTATTTACAGCCCTA
>CAYUSV010000112.1:0-5759 GCA_964447385.1 uncultured Campylobacterales bacterium
TTAAGTAGATTATTTCAAAAATATATTTACAATTTCAGGAAATTGAATGATAAGAAGCAGGGCTATGAGTTGTAACACTATAAATGGTAATACCCCTTTATAGATATCTTTTGTACTTATGAGTTTACCTGCAGCACCTTTTAGATAAAAGAGTGCAAATCCAAAAGGAGGTGTCAAAAAAGAGGCTTGAAGATTCATAGCTATTAAAATAGCAAACCAAATTGGATCAATATCAAAAACTTCAACAATTGGCATAAGAATCGGTACGATTATAAAACAGATCTCTAAAAAATCGACAAAAAATCCCAGTATAAATATAGCAATCATAGAGACAGCAATAAAAATCCAAGCATTGGCAATATCCTCTTGGAAAAATTCCAAGATCAAATCAGCCCCGCCAACTTCACTAAAAACAAGCGAAAATGCAGTAGCACCAATGAGGATCATAAAAATCATAGAGGTTAGTTTAACACTCTCTAATGATGCAGATTTGAGATTTGAAAATGAGAATGAATTATTTAAAATAGAGAGTATTATAGCTCCAACAGCTCCAAATGCTGCAGACTCTGTGGGCGTTGCAACACCTGCAAAGATACTTCCAAGCACTAGTGTTATCAAAAGAAGTGGAGGGATAATTGATAGTATTGCTTTTAAGATAACTTTTTTTCTATCCTCTTTATGGTCTGTAATTGCAGGTGCAATTTGGGGATATTTGTAAGAGATGATTAAAATATAGAGTATATATAAAGAGATTAAAACAAGTCCAGGGCCAAGTGCCGCACGAAAGAGATCTCCCACACTTACACTCATGACATCTCCAAGTATAATCAATACAATTGAAGGTGGTATAATTTGTCCTAGTGTGCCACTAGCTGCTATGGTTCCACCAGCTAGTGGTTTTGAGTATCCATAATGTACCATGATAGGCAATGATATAATTCCCATCATAACAACACTAGCTCCAACAATTCCAGTACTAGCCGCTAGTACTGCTCCAACAAGCACCGTACTTATGGCAAGACCTCCGCGAATATTGCCAAATAATTTACCCACATTGACTAAAAGTGACTCTGCAATTTTACTCTTCTCTAGCACTAACCCCATAAAAATAAAAAGAGGAACAGCCATAAGTGTAAAGTTTTGCATAATTCCATATATGCGATAAGGCATGAGCCTAAAGATATCTAATCCAACATCAGGTGTTAAAATAGCAACAAATACAGCAGCACTTCCAAAAGCAAATGCCACAGGAAAGCCTACCAAAAGAAGAGCTAATGACGCTATAAACATATAGATGCCTATCATTTGACACTCTTTTTTATTATCTTTATATTTTTAAATATCTCAGCTACACTTTGAAGACCAAGTAGAATAAATCCAGCAATCATCATAGACTTAATCAAATAACGATAACCTAAACCTCCAGGGTCTGGTGAAATCTCATTTTGGTTATAGCTTAGCTCTACATAACCATAACTAACATAGAGTATGAGAAATACAAAAGGCAGAATTAAAAAGATTTGTGAAATGATATTTACAATAGCTTTTGTTTTTTCAGAGTAATTAGCGTAAAATATATCAACTCTTACATGTTTATCACTTTTAAGAGTATATGCAAGACCAAGCAAAAAGATAATATCAAACAGATGCCATTCAAGCTCTTGAAGTGCGACTGATCCTCCACCAAAAAAGTATCTATTTACAGAGTCGTATACTACCAATAGACTAAGCATTATCACTAAAAAAGCGGCGATTTTAGCAAAAAGTTGGGTAAGTGACTCTATAATTTTCACGGTTTTTTTAGTTCACTCACCGCTTTGTAAATATCATCTTGACGCATAAAATGTTCCCCTATCAAAAACGCATCTACTCCTATCTTGCTAAGTTCCTCAATTGTCTGTTTGTCATTGATACCACTCTCAGCAACAATGATCTTACCATTTGGAATAAGCGGTATAAGTTTTTGACTAAGAGTCATATCCATCTCAAATGTTTCTAAATTTCTATGATTTATCCCTATGATATCTGCACCAGCAAAGATAGCTTTTTTAAGATCATTTTTATCATGAATTTCTACTAGTGCGTTCATCCCCATATGCCATGTAAAATTTAAAAGCTCTTTTAATTTATCTTTACTTAGTGCAGTAGCGATTAGTAGTATAAAATCTGCTCCATAGACTAAAGCTTCAACAATTTGGTACTTGTCGATTATAAAATCTTTTCTCAAAAGTGGTGTTGGTACATATCGTCTGATACCTGTTAGATACTCAAGATCTCCCTTAAAAAAATGAGGTTCGGTTAAAACAGATATTGCATCAACTCCAGCTCTTGCATACTCCTGAGCGATAAATAGCGGATCAAAATCTTCCCTTATAATCCCTTTGCTAGGACTTGCTTTTTTTACTTCAGCTATGATTTTGTATGGATCTTCTTTTGTTGAAGTCAAAAATGGTTTGACATCTCTTGGTGCATAAGCATTATAAGCTAGAGATCTTCCAAGCCAATCGATGGAAAACTCTTTTTCTCTTTTTTTCAAATCTTCTCTAGTTTTTCTTATGATATCATCAAGTATCATCTATTTTTTCCCTCTAAACATTTTTTAACAGCCTTTAAGTGTTCTAATATCTCTTTTTCTTGACTATCTTTGGAGATAGGTTCTAAGAGTTCATAAGCTTTTTGACAATCCCCTTTTTTATACAATCCCCATGCTAAAGTATCGATATAATAGTTTGAATTTGGATCATCTTTTAACGCTTTTTTAACTAGCTCTATTCCCTTGTCAATGTCTATGTCATGATCAATTAAAAGATATGCATAAAAATTATAATAAAGAGGATCTTTTACAATTTCTATCACTTTGTCAAATTTTTCACTAACGCTTTTGAGGAGTTTTTTGGAGTTTTTTGAGTGAGCGCTCTCATACTCTAAAATTGCTGATCTAGCTAAAAGTGTGGGATCATTATTCTCTTTATAGAGTCTATCTGCCAATTTGAGCGCACTTTTATAATCTTTTTTTGTCATGTAAACATCTAAAAGTAGCATATCATCAAGCTTAGTCTCTTTTAAAAATGCTATAGCTTTGTCATAACTTTTATTTGTTGCATATAGTTGTAAAAGTTGCTGTGCGATTTTTAAATTTTTACTTTTTTTATAGAGTCTTTTAAGTGTTCTCTCAACACCTTGTATATCGTTTTTTTCAGAGTAAAACTGTACCAATTTTGTACAGATTAGTTGTGTGCATCCATGTAGTGAAGAGTGTGTTTCAAGTAGTCTTATCGCTCTTGGTGTTTGCTCTAGTTTAAAATATAATACTTCAGACATTTTCAAAAGTGCGTACTGGTCTTTGTCTAATTGATAAGCCTCTTTATAGAGTTTAAGTGCTTTTTTGGGGTTATTTAATCTCTCATAAACTAAACCAGCAAGTTCAAGATTTTTTGAATCTCTATTATCCTTGATTAGTTCATCTGCTAACTTTTTTGCTTTTTTATGCATCTTTTTATCGATATAATAAGCAACCAAATATCTGTTGAGTGTCGGATCATTATGTTTGTTTTTGATTACTTTACTCAAAAGTGTTTTAATACTATTATAATCTTTTGCTATAACTGCACTTTTGATAGCTTCTGCTGCATAATTAGTCTCTGCTGTAAGATCATAAAGTGTGGCAAAATATTTTGAAGATTGTTTAAATTTACCTCTCTCATATGCATCAAGGGCATAAAGTATAAGTTTGTCCTCTTTTGAGAAGTTCGCTGTAAGATTGTTATCAAGAATTTTGATATTTTCAGGTTGATGTAGCAAACTTTTGGTTTGGGTTGATTTTAAAACGCACCCCGATGCAAAAAACACCACAACTAAAAGAGTTAAATAATAATACCTGGACACTCTTTGACCACCTCGTCAATTTCTTTTTTAAAATGATCCCAAAAGGGAAAAGTACGACACTGTTTTGGACGAACTTGATAGATTTGGCAAGCTTTTTTTTCTATATCAAAAAAAATACAATTATAACTATGTTCGGTTTTTAACTCACAAAGAGATGATTTGTATCCAACTTTTTTGATATATCTATCTACAAAGTTTTGACGATCTAAATTTAAAAATGAAGCTATATCATCAATCTCTTTAGGAGTACACCAGATATAACCACTCTCACCAATACAACAGTTCCCCTCACATGAAAAACATTTTGAAGGATCAAAACCAAAGCTAAATCCCTCTTTTTTCATAATACCTTGCATTTTATACTATAAGTCCTTGTTTTTTCATAAATAGATTTTACCTTTTTTGTAGGTTCTTCATCTTGCATGTTGATTAACGGTGGATGTACTTTTGTTTTTGACTTGCTTGATTTTCTTGCATGTATGAGTACAACAGAGGAGTTTTTCTCTTTTGTGCCATAAACAAACTGTAAATCCTCTACCTGTAAGTTACTATTTTTAAGACAGATAAGAGTCTCTTGAAGTACGGCACAATCATAACAGAATATAAAATGACCTCTATTTTTAAGAATTTTATTAACCTTTTGAAAAAAAGCTTCTATCGGTAGATGAGTATTGTATCTACTGATATGAAGAGCCTTGTTTTGTGATTTGCTAACTCCGTCGTGATAATATGGTGGATTTGAGATGATAAAATCAAACTCTCTATCAAAAGTATGAGTTAAAAAATCACCTTTGATGACATCACTTTGGAGTCTGTTTATCTGGGCATTTTTTTGAGTTATAAAACTGTTGTGTTCTTGTTTATCAATTTGCGTAAGTGAGACTTTAAAATCACGAGCCGTTAAAAGTCCTAAAATACCACAACCACAACCTACATCTAAAAGCTCACCACGAGGGTTAAAGTTTGTTAAAAAATCATACAAAAAGTGTGAATCACTATTGAAAAAATATCCACTCTCCTCTTGATATAAGAACAATACTCACCCTTTTTTGGTATGATTTTACTAAAAAAGGGCTGTGATGATAATTATTCCTGCGCGTATTGCTTCAAGTAGATTCCCAAATAAAGTATTAGCTGATATAAAAGGAACTCCTATGGTGATTGCTACTGCAAATAGGGTTAAAGATATCGATGAGGTTGCGATTGCTACAGATTCAGACGAGGTTTTAAAAGTGGCTGTTAAATACGGTTTTAAAGCGGTCTTAACTTCCAATAGACATAAAAGTGGAACAGATCGTATCAATGAAGCGGCTCATATTTTAGGAGTTGGTAATGATGAGATTATTATAAATGTTCAAGCAGATGAGCCGTTTATTGAGAGTAGAGTTGTAAAAAGTGTTTATGATAGAGTACTAGAGGCAAAAAATGCACAAGAGGGTGTTATGATGGTTAGTTGTTACAAAGAGATTGACTCTTCCTTTGCAGATGATCCAAATCATGTAAAGGTTATTATCGATCATAATGGATATGCAATCTATTTTTCAAGGAGTAAAATCCCCTATGATAGAGCAGAACACAATGGCTATTTTGGGCATCTTGGAATTTATGGATTTACAAAAAAATCACTAGAAAATTTTTGCGCACTCGATAATGCTATGCTAGAAGATATAGAAAAACTTGAACAACTTCGTGCAATTTACTATGGCAAAAAGATAGCGATGGTAAAAGTTTTGAGTAAAAGCTTTGGAATCGATACAAAAGAGGATTTGCAAACTGCGTTAGAAATGTTGGATTGATTATCCTTTATATTAAATGTAAAAAATACTTTATCTATAAAACTTTATTTGTATTTTAAAATAGTTACTATATTATAA
>CAYUSV010000113.1:0-5734 GCA_964447385.1 uncultured Campylobacterales bacterium
CTCACCCCTCTATGACTTACTGTTATGATGAAGTTTGATCTGGGATGGTTATACTAATGCAACGATTGTATAAACAATTTTTTTCATTCTAATTTTCTCCTATTTTTTTAAATAATATATTTAAACTTTATAAAACTTTACCGATTTAGTTAATTGGTATTTTTAATTCAAAAGTCAATCCCTTTTGGGTCTTTAAAGATAATTCAGCATTTAGTTGTTCTATCATCATAGAGATGATTTTGTATCCTAGTGTATCGTTTGTCTCTATTTTAACCGCTTTTGTGCCACTATCTTTATATATGTAAGTTAAAAAATTGCCGTTTTTGTACAAAGATATATTAACCTCTCCACTTTTATTTGTAAAAGCATGTTTTATAGAATTTATCAAAAGCTCATTTGTTATCATGCCAAGTTTTAAAATATCCTCAGCAGGTAGGTAGATATTTTGGTTACTTATATTAACTTTGACATTACAATCATTCATCTGCACGACCACTTTTGATAGTTTTGTTATATAGTTGTAAAATTGTATCTTTTCAAAACTGTCGAATTTGTAGAGAATTTCATGGATTGTAGCGATAGAGTTTATGCGAGCTCTATTTTTCTCAAATATCTCATTTAACTTTTTATCTTCAACCGCAATTTGTTGTAGCCCTAACATTGAAGATATCATTTGGAGGTTATTTTTTATACGATGATGTATCTCATTTAATAAAATCTCTTTCTGATAATCAGCCTGCTCAAGATCAGAATAAGATTTTGCAATACTCAAATGGTATATAACACCAAAAAATATGATTACCAAATATGCTATAGTAATAGATAATATATTGCCTTCATATAAGACACTGACAAGTCCATCATGCACTATATATCCATATATATAAATTGTAATAACGATCAATATATGTATAAAGGTATAAGTAATAGCACGCTTTAAGGAGAATAAGAAAAAGAAATTTAGTGGAACCATCACATGAAATAGAGCAAGTTTATATCCCACCTCTATCAATAACATATAAGATATAAGCATAGCAAATATTACAAGTGAATATACTCCATGTTTAAAATTTTTATTGTATAGATAATATGAAAAACTAATCAATGTTAAAACAATAAAATATAACTCATATTGAGCTAGGCGAATGTTTCCTATTTGATAATTTATAATAATTGCAATAGTTAAAACTACCAATAAACTTATAAATGTACCAATTAAAAATTTCTCTTTTGCATTATTACTTTGTATATTTAAATTTAAATAATTATATATCATACAAAAATTATACAATTATTTAAATAATATTGAGTTTATATTAAAACGGACTTAAACAAATATTATATATAATTAAAATATAAAAAATCCAAGGAAGCAGAATGCCAAAAGTAAAATATAAAAATCAAACACTAGATGCAAGGGCCGATAGGTTAGATTTAAGAGATAGAGAGTATCGTCCACCTTTACAGTCGATCCCACCACAGTGGCCAATTCAAAAAGATATTGATGCTCTATTTGAAGAGTATATCAATAACAACTCTATTTTAGACCAAGGAGATGAAGGTGCTTGTACAGGTTTTGGACTTGCCGCGGTTATAAATTATTTAATTTGGAAAGATAACTTGCAATCAAAAAAAACAAAATCTACAAAAGTTAGTCAAAAAATGTTGTATCACATGGCTCGCATATATGATGAATGGGACGATGAAGATTATGAAGGGTCTAGCTGTAGAGGTGCGATGAAAGGGTGGCATAGACATGGTGTCTGTAGTGAGAAACTTTGGTCATATGATAGTGTGGAGAGTAAACCAAATGATAAGTGGGCGAAAGATGCAACTACAAACCCTTTAGGTGCTTATTATCGTATAAATAAAAACTCTATTCTTGATATGCAAGCGGCAATACTAGAGGTAGGTGCCATCTACTGTTCTGCTATAACTCATAAAGGATGGTGGAGTGAATTTGAGAAAAAAGATATTATAAGTTTAAAACAACTATCTGTGATAAAATTTACTGAAGAAAATATTGGTGGACATGCTTTTGCAATCATTGGTTATAACACGGTTGGGTTTATCATACAAAACTCTTGGGGTTTATCATGGGGATATAAAGGTTTTGCGATATTAACATATAATGATTGGATTAAAAACGGCAGTGATGCTTGGGTTGCTGTTATGGGGGCGCCGATAGAGTTAGAGTCATCTCCACTTACTTTTTCAAGTCGCTCCCTTCAGTCTATTGCGATTAATTATAGGATGCAAAATAGTCTAAATCAGGATTTAAATAACGATAAAACATCCATGTGGAATGAAGAGAAGGCTTATCAACATAGTTTAGTTATAGGAAACAATGGACGACCAAGATCTACTATCATCTCTCTATCTCCAGAAGATTCAGCAGATGCTATATGTTATGAAAATCTCAAAGCTTGGATGCAAAAAAGTAAAAAAAATAGAAAAATTATGATATATGGACATGGTGGTTTGACAAGTGAAGAAGCCAATATCAAAAGAGTTCGTATCTTGGCACCATATTTTGAAGCAAATGGTATATATCCGCTTTTTGTTACTTGGAAAACTGGGTTTTTAGAATCTTTAAGATATCAAATTGAAGATAATATGAAAGAGATTTTTTTTGGTGCAGGAATTGACCCTGCGAGTTCTCAGGCAAAAGGAATTTTGCAAAATCTTGTAAAAGATGCAAAAGATCGCACAATTGAAGTTTTTGCCAGAAATATCGTAATAAGAGGTATCTGGATAGAGATGAAAGAAAATTCTAAATATGCAAGTGATAGAGCAGTACCAAGCTATTCTCAATATGGAAATACAAAACCTGGATTGATGGTTATTTTGGCAGAAAAATTAAAAAAATTGCAAGTTGAAGATAAATTTGATTATGAACTTCACCTTGTAGGACACTCAGCGGGATCTATACTATTTGGACATTGGATGGATGAGTTAGTAAAAAGAGATTTAAAAGTCAATACTATCAATTTATATGCACCTGTTTGTACTATGAAATTTGCAAATGAGCACTATATTAAAGCTTGTGAAAAAGATGTTTTTCAAAAAGATAAACTTCTTATACATGTGCTAGATGATGAATTAGAGATGAGTGATACAGTAGGACCATATGGAAAGTCACTCTCATATCTTGTCAGTAGAGCTCTTGAAAATATTCGTAAAACTCCTCTTCTTGGTATGGCCATGGCTTGGCAACCCCAACCTAGTGAAGATAATACATTTTATAAAAATAAAGATAATGACACAATAAATTCACAGATACAAAAGTGGCTTAAATTTGCAGATAATGATGTAAAATGTTTAACTTATGTAAAATATTTAAGTCGTGTAAATACATCTTTAAAAGGTGATTCTATAGATTTTGCACATGGTTCTTTTGACAATGATATAAAGGTTATTGAAGAGACCATCAAACAGATTATTGGTGTGGATAAATTGGAATATAGAGTAAAAAATTTAGGTGGTTATTAAGCTATTTTGTAGCCTAATCCATTTATATTTTGGATTATATCATTTTGTATAGTCTTTCTAATACGATATATGAGTGAACGAAGTGTTTTATCATTTTTAATCTCTCCCCAAATATGTTGGCATATCTGCTCATTTGAGACACTAACATTTTTATTTTTTGCTAAAATTTCTATGAGTTTTAATGGTTTTTTACCTAAAGGAATCTCTTGGTCTTCTTTAAATAATCGTTTTAATTTTGTATTGAAAATATAACCGTTTTTTATCTCGATTTTCTCTTGATTTATTATAGGTTCTACTTTTACTCCGTATGCAAAAAGTAACTTTATAGTTGCCAATATCTCATCTTCTATGTATGGTTTTATAAGATATGCAAGAGCTTGAGAGTCAATAGCATAATCAATCATCTCATTTTCACTATATGCGGTTAGGAAAATAATCTTTATTTTACTGTTGTTTTGGTGAATCTGTACAGCTGCTTCACAACCGCTTAAGTTATCATCTAGCATTATATCCATAAGTATAAGATCTGGTTTTGATACTTTTGCCTCTTTAATAGCCTCTTTACCACTACTAACAATTCTAATGATCTCATATCCCTCATTTGTTAAAATTTCTTTAAGATATTGTGCAGAGACAAGATCATCTTCAACGATAAGAATTTTATTATTATTTAACATAAGAGTCCTTTTAAAGTAAAATAATAAAATATTATCATTTAAAAAATTAAGTATTCTTTAAAAATAGTATAATTTATTAAATATATTTAATTTTTTAAGTTATCATTAAAAATGTTATTGATATAAAACAGTAGCAAAACTATTCCTTTGTTCAATTTTAGTATTTTTTTAAAGAGTATTTTGTAAAGTTATGAAAGAATCACAATTAGATAGGTTGAACTATCATGTAAAAAATACTTTAAATACAGTCTCTTCTATTTTGGGACTTCAGATGTTGGAATTTGGAATTGATGCAAAGACTAAAACTATTTTACAACAAAATAAACTTCGTATTGAAGCATTGGCAATGATCCAAGATGCGATCTCTTATGGTCGTAACTCAAAAAAAATTAATTTACAAAAATATATAAAAAACTTAGTAAGACTGATAAATAAGAGTTATGATAAAGATTTAGTAGTGGATGTAGATATAAAAGATATTTATCTATCTAATACAGACTATGAGAGGAATTGGTATTATCTTAAATGAGCTTTTAACAAACTCTTTAAAACATACAGATAATAGAGTTGAGATAAAATTTGTAGAACACAACGGCTATTGCAACCTTATATATTTTGAAAAAGGTAATACAGTCATCAGCGTAAATAAAATCATAAACAATAGAAAACTTGTCTTTTTAATGGCAAAAGAGATGAATGTTCATATATCAATCAAAAAAAATGATGATTTATGCTTTAAAATAAAATTTAATCTAAAATATTTATAAAAATAAAACAATTGCGAAACTATCTTCCCTTATACTTACGACAGTTAAGGGGTTAACTTAACTAAAATTCAAAAGACTTCTGCGCAGGAGAGTTGAGTGGCAAGAGGAGAGTGGCTACAAAGAGGTAAGTATGAGATGGCGATATACACCATCTTCATTCTAAAGGATGTCTCGCATTGTAGTATAAATATATTAAGAAGCATATTAAGGAGTATATTATGCCAAATACAAATTTTGATCCAGATTTAGGTCCAGGGCGGTTGCAGTTTAAATGCACAAAATTCGATGTTATTGATCCAGCGCTTCCAGCACCACCAGCTGGGTTTGGTAGTCAGCCAAATCATGTGTTAGATCCTGAAAAATCATTTGATATCGAAATCGAGTGGGAAGCAGAAGGATTTTTTACACCTTTATGGATGTATGCGATGAATTCAACTTGGGTTTTAAAAGCATACGCGGAGACTGTTGGACCTGGTGCTGATGTGGCGCTTGTAACTAATAGTTTAGAGCCAAAAGCTAATTATACAGGTAGTGCATCGCATAGAAAGTGGAAACATACACTTAGAGTGCCTGCTGGTAAATTGATAGAGGGAAATCCAGGTAGCGATAACTCTGGTATATATCAGATATCAGTTACGATATTTGTAAATTCAAATATCCCAGGTGGTTATGATGTGAGTGGTTTCACTCAAAAATCTATAACCGTAAGAGCAGAAGCTCCTGCATAAAAGGGGAATAAAGAGATAGTATTTTAAAATACTATCTCTTAACCTCACTTCACTGTGACTATGATACTTT
>CAYUSV010000114.1:0-5609 GCA_964447385.1 uncultured Campylobacterales bacterium
ATATTTGTATACTCTTCTAAAGCACCATCAGCAGTTTGAGCTACATTGATACCATCATTTGCATTTCTTATGGCTTGACCTAAACCGTTTGCTTGAGAGTTTAGTTGGTTAGCAATTGCTAAACCTGATGCATCATCTGCCGCATTGTTAATTCTAAGTCCTGAACTTAAAGCTGCTAGTGACTTGTCTAAAGCTCTATTGTTATTAACCGCGTTCATTTGAGCGTTCATTGCCGCTACATTTGTGTTTATCTTAAAACCCATTTTAAATCCTTTTTGTTTTGTTGTTTAAGAGAGCATCCTTGCTTCTTAGAAACTAGATCGTACCAAAGTAAAGAAACTTAACCTTTTTTATGAAATATTTTACCTTTATTTGATTATTTGAAGTGATTATGTTTATTATGAAATAATTTTGTTTTTTTATTTTGTGGTAGGTAAAGTTATAACTATTTTATTTTATGATAATCCTTTACAACTAAATCAAATTTGGTATAATGCACTCTCAAAACATACACATGGAAAATAATTTGAAAAATTTAATAATCGTAGAGTCACCAACCAAAGCAAGAACAATTGAAAACTTTTTAGGTAAAGAGTATACAGTCATAGCCTCTAAAGGGCATATTAGGGATCTTCCAAAGAGTTCATTTGGGATAAAAGTAGAAGATAAGGTTTTTACACCTGAGTATCGAGTGAGTAGAGATCACTCTAAAATTGTAAAAGAGATAAAAGAGTTAGCCAAAAAGAGTGATCGTGTCTTTATCGCGACGGATGAGGATCGTGAGGGTGAAGCTATAGGGTATCATATTGCTATGGCTATTGGTCATAATCCTGATGAGATTCCTAGAATTGTCTTTCATGAGATTACTAAAAAGGCTATTGATTATTCGTTAGAAAATCCAAGAAAGATAGATATTGATAGTGTAAATGCGCAACAAGCAAGACGACTTTTAGATAGGATAGTTGGATATCGTCTATCGCCTTTGATAGCTTCAAAGATACAAAAAGGGCTTAGTGCTGGAAGGGTGCAGAGTTCTTCTTTGAAAATTGTGGTTGATCGTGAGAGAGAGATAAGAGCATTTGTTCCTGTTGAGTATTGGTCGCTTGATGCTCTGTTTGAGAAAAGTATAGAGTCTATTATGGTTGAGTTTGAGGATCAAAAGATAGAAAAGATGACAATTTCAGTCGGCGATAGAGCAAACTATGCAAAAAATAAAATTAAGAGTGAAGATTTTAAAGTTGGTAAGATTGAGAAGAAGCAGAGAAAAACTTCCACCAATCCTCCATTTATGACTTCTACTTTGCAACAGACTGCTTCGTCTGTTATAGGTTTTAGTCCAAGAAAGACGATGATGGTTGCTCAAACGCTTTATGAGGGAGTTAAAACTGACAAAGGTGTAACAGGTGTGATTACCTACATGAGAACAGATAGTCTCAACATCGCGGGCGAAGCGATAGAAGGTGCAAGAGAGCATATACTCAGCTCATATGGAGATAAATACTTACCAAGCAAACCAAAATATTATAAATCAAAATCAAAAGGTGCACAAGAGGCTCATGAGGCTATTCGTCCTACTATTTTATCATTTACACCACAAATTGCTAAAAGCTTTTTAAAGCCTGATGAGTTGAAACTCTATACGCTTATTTACAATAGGTTTATAGCTTCTCAGATGACTGATGCTCTTTTTGAGTCACAATCAATTATATTTGAGAGTAAGAGCTCAAAGTTTAAAGCCAGTGGCAGACGGCTTGTGTTTGATGGTTTTTATAGAGTACTTGGTAGCAGTGACAAAGATAAACTACTTCCAGAGTTAGAGTTAGGGCAGAGTGTGGATCTCAGTAAGCTTGAAGCAAATCAACACTTTACAGAGCCTCCTTCTCGCTATTCAGAGGCTAGTCTTATCAAAAAGTTAGAGTCTTTGGAGATTGGTCGTCCTTCTACTTATGCTCCTACTATTTCGCTTTTGACTTCAAGGGCTTATATTGAGATTGAGAAAAAACAGCTTATTCCTACTGAAAATGCTTTTAAAGTGATTGAACTTTTAGAGAAACATTTTGCAAATATAGTTGATAGTAGTTTTACCTCTGGCATGGAGGAGGATCTTGATGAGATTGCAGAAGGCAAGAAAGATTGGCAAAAGGTTCTTTGGGATTTTTATGATCCATTTATCAAAGAAGTTGAAGATGGCAAGAAAAATATCAAAAGCCAAAAGATAGCAATTCCTACAGGTGAAAAGTGTCCAAAGTGTGGTGAAGAGTTACTAAAAAGAAAAGGGCGATATGGTGAGTTTATCGCATGTAGTGGTTTTCCAAAATGTAAATATACGCAAAATGTAGATGGTGAAGGAAACATAACTGAGAAAAAAGCTCCTGAAGTTTTACCAGATGTAAAGTGTCCAGAGTGTGGTGGAGGTATTGTTGAGAGAAAATCAAGAAGAGGTAAATTTTATGGATGTGCAGAGTATCCAAAATGTAAATTTATCTCTACATACGAGCCAACTAACAAAAAGTGTGATGCAAAAGATTGTGGTTATATGATGGCAAAAAGAACTCTAAGAAAAAAAGAGATTTATGAGTGTATCAAATGTAAAAATAGGGTAGATGCATGATCTTTTTGTGTGCTATTAGCAATATTTCAAGCGGTAGTTGCTCTGAGGATTGCTCATTTTGTACGCAAAGTGCTAGATATAAAGCTGATATACAGACATACAAACAAAAGAGTATTGATCAAATTGTAAATGAAGCAAAAGCTGCTAGAGCAAATAGAGCAGTTGGTTTTTGTCTTGTCACCTCAGGTAAAGGCATGAATGATCAAAAACTAGAGTATGTATGCCAAGCTGCAACTGCCGTAAAAAAAGCTGTTTGGGATTTAAATATCATCGCGTGTAACGGTACAGCAACAGTAGATGAGCTAAAAGAGCTTAAAAAATGTGGAGTTGGTAGCTACAATCACAATCTAGAATCTAGTGAAAATTATTATAGAAAGATATGTACAACGCACTCTTGGAGTGATCGTTATCAGACCTCTTTGAATGTAAAAAAATCAGGATTAAAACTTTTCAGTGGCGGTATCTTTGGCATGGGTGAGAGCAAAGAAGATAGAGTGTCGCTAATCTCTTCTATAAAAGAGTTGCAACCAGCAACAGTTGCTATGAATTTTTTTCATCCAAATGAGGCACTTCCTATCAAAGAGAATTTATTAGATATAGATAATGCACTAAGACTTATACAATATATGTCATCAGAGCTTGAAAATTCACGCATTATGGTTGCCGGTGGAAGAGAGTATATGTTTAAGGATAGAGTTGGTGAGATTTTTAAAAGTGGCGCAAATGCTATTGTAATTGGTGATTATCTTACAACTTGTGGCGATAAGCCAAACAGGGATTTAGAGATGATTGAGTCTTTAGGGCTTGAAATTGCAGCAAAGTACAATGGCTAGTGATGTATCCATAATAGTCACGATCTCTGTGATTATATTTATCTCTCCATATTTATCGAGAATTCTTCACATACCTACAACACCTTTGGAGATTGTTTTAGGATCCGTTGCTGGGTATTTGGGATTTATTGGATATAACCACCTTTTTGAGCTTATAGCTGAGGTTGGATTTTTTTACTTGATGTTTTTAGCAGGTACTGAGGTAAATTTAAAACTCTTACAAAAAGAGGAAAAACGCACCATGCAAGTGGGGGCTTTGTATATTTTTCTTCTTTATCTCTTCTCGTTTTTGATAGTTTTAATTCTTGATTTTGATAAAATTTTTACGGTCATGTTGCCACTTATCTCTGTTGGAATTTTAGTAACGCTTTATAGAGAGTTTGATAAAGATACCAGATGGCTTAATCTATCTATGACTATCGGTGCTTTTGGTGAGCTTGTAAGTATCATTGCTTTGGCAGTTACAGGAGCAGCACTTGAACATGGTATTGGACCTGAGTTTTATAAATCTTTGGTGTTATTGACGATATTTTTACTGATTATTGCATTTGTTTTTAAACTCTCAAGAGTTATATTTTGGTGGTATCCTGGATTAAAAACATATTTGATTCCAATTTATGCAGATAAAGATGAAAAAGATATTAGATTGTCTATGGCGCTGTTTTTCTTTATGATCGCTGTTATGCTTGTATTGGAACTTGAGATAGCTTTTGGTGCATTTATAGCTGGCGTGTTTATAGCAACTTTTTTTGAACATCACAAAGAGTTACCTCATAAGCTTTCAACTTTTGGATTTGGGTTTTTAGTGCCTATCTTTTTTGTCTATATAGGTTCAACTTTTGAAATAGAGTCGCTCTCTCGCCAAGGGTTAGTCTCTCAGGCTCTTCTTATTACATTTGCGATGATTCTTATCCGTCTTTTGGCTGCAATCTCATTTCGTAAAATTTTAGGCACCAAAGAGGTGATATATTTTGGATTGTCCCACTCTATGCCTCTGACACTTCTTATAGCGATAGCTACGCTAGCATATAACAATGGCAGTATCGATCAGTTTTACTATTATGCATTTATCTTGGCAAGTCTGTTTGAGGTGATTTTTGTGATGGTTGGGATAAAGTTAATACATAGACATTTTTCAGTAAAGTCTGATTAGATATCCGTAAGGTTTTTTTGTGATTTTATAACGGTAGTTGTGGCTGAGTTTAAACGAAGTTCTATAAAAGTAGCCATGATGACCGATTTTTAGATATTTGACTCTTTTTGAGTATATATTTTTAGAAAATGGTCCAACTATATCAAATCTCTCAAAATCTATCACTAAACGATTTGGTCTTATAAGAGTGAAATCTTTGAGTATTTGATCTTTTGTGATGATTTTGATACTGTTTTTAAAAAGCTTTATTTTTATAAACTCTCCACTATAGATAAATTTTGGTTTTGATACTCTTTTAGGTTTTTTATGCTTCCTGGGTTTTTTGACAGGTTTTGGTTTAACTATTTTTGGAGATGGCTTAATTACCACGACCTCTTTAACAACTTCAATCTTTTTTTCAATTATTGGGGCAGGGGTCTGTATTTGCACGGGTTGAGGCTCTTTGATAATTGGTACAAATGGATTTTCTCGCCCAAAGAGTGAAACTACAAGAATAAGTGAGATAAAAACTGTTTTTTTCACTGTTTTGACTCTTTAGGCAGAAGACTTTTGAGCTCAAAATACTGTTTTTGCAAAATTGCATTTTGGTGTTGAATATCATCAATCTTTTTTGCAAATATCTCTTTATCTTTTTGTAAAGCTAGATAGACTTCAAGAGAGTTTTTTCCAAAAAGAGTATCACCTATAAAAAATGCCGCTATAACTACTGTTGAAATAATTAAGACATATCTAAAGCTCCCACTATTTAGGAGCTTTTTGTCTGTTATCTCATCAGCTATATTGCTCATAATTTAAAATAACTCTTTTCCTAGATATTCGCTAAATCCCAGCTCTTTTTCTATCTCTAAAAGTCTGTTATATTTTGCTGTTCTTTCACCTCTTGCAGTTGAGCCTGTTTTGATTTGACCTGTATTTAAAGCTACTGCAAAATCAGCGATAAAGGCATCCTCGCTCTCACCACTTCTATGACTCATAACACAAGTATAGCCATTTCTTTGAGCAAGTCTAACTG
>CAYUSV010000115.1:0-5372 GCA_964447385.1 uncultured Campylobacterales bacterium
ATCTTACCCCTCTATGGCTTACTGTTATGATGAAGTTTGGTCTGGGATGGTTATAAATAAAACTTAGGCTAAATTACTAATATTAAGTGCATTTATATTATGATTTTAAAATGAAAATAGAAACTATCATCGTTATTGGTGG
Source organism: uncultured Campylobacterales bacterium (assembly GCA_964447385.1). Lineage (GTDB taxonomy): Bacteria > Campylobacterota > Campylobacteria > Campylobacterales > QNZT01 > SZUA-1433. Next base: position 143 of record CAYUSV010000115.1, read on the forward strand.
AGCCAATATTGAATATATTATAAAAAGCAAAACTGATATTGTACAAGGGTCTAAAAACTTTGTAGAAGTCGAAGAGCTTTATGGTGGTGGTGGATTAAATTATGCTCTAAGGCTTATGAGTGTTGGTAAGAGAGTTTATCCTCTTCTTTATGTTGGTAATGACAGTATAGGGACTAATATCCAAAGATTTCTTTTAGAACATTGTAGGAACGATCATCAAACTTGTGAGTTTATTAAAAGAGACTCTTTTTTTATTGGCGATCTTAAAACAATTAGATCTATTATCATTGTAGAGGGGCAAAATAGAACGATACTTGCACAAGATCAAAACAGTCATAATCTTTTTTTTAATTTTTTACAAAAAGAGGTTAAAAGCCTTGTTGATATTTCTACTGTTGTTATTGGACATATCCACAATGATCGTGCAGATATAAATGATGATAATTTAAATCTTAGTACAATTTTTGCAATAGATTATTTCAGTAAAAGCAAAAAGTTTATCTATTGCAATTTTGGTGCTACTCAAATTGAGTATGGTTATCTGTTTTGGGAAGATTACTTAAGATCTATAGACATATTGCAACTTAATATTTATGAAATACGACTCTTTTTTAGATCAACACACAGTAGCCCTACTCTTTTGGAGATGATAGAGTCATTTATCTCCTTGGGGATTTCTGGTATCATTACTCTTGATAAGTTTGGTGCTATTGGATTTAAAAAAGGAATGAAAAAGACAATATTTATGGCACGACCTGCTCTGCTTGGAGATGACTTTGTTGATTCAACTGGTGCTGGAGATGCATTTTGTGCAGGGATGATATCTGTGCTTGGTGGTAATCGTAATTTTAGTGCCGATACCTTTAAAAAAGCTATGGAGATTGCAAGATCATGGGCTGTTTTTGCTTGTAAATCTTATGGTGGAGCCAATAACTGCCCTTCAAAAAATACTATTGACTCTTTTCACAAAATGACCAATAAAGGCAACGAAGTGGTTACTTATCGCGATGACAAGATGGTAGATGTCATCTCGCTTATTGATTCTACATTTAAATAAGGAAATTTTACTATGAAGAGATTACCGGCTGAATGGGAAAATCAAGATTGTGTTTTGATGGTTTTTCCTCATGCTAAAAGTGATTGGGCTGATAATCTTTTATCTGCAAAGTCTGTTTTTGTAAAGATGGCTAGTGCTATCTGTTATAAACAAAAACTTATCTTGATATGTGATGATATCAAATCTACAAAAGAGCTTTTTTGTTATCATGATAATATCTCATTTGTGAAGTTGCAGACAAATGATACATGGATTAGAGATTTTGGTCCTATCTCAATTTATGATAACAACAGACGAAAATTAATTGATTTTCAGTTTAATGGCTGGGGTGGAAAGTTTGATTTTGAGCTTGACAATATTGTGTCAAAACAACTTTTTGAACAACTCCTTTTTGAAGATTTTATTTTGGAGGGCGGCTCTATAGATAGTGATGGAGATGGTACAATTCTTACTACTTCAAGATGTCTGTTAAACCCAAATCGTAATCCAAATCTCACAGAAAAAGAGATAGAAGAGAAGCTCAAAACAACTCTAGGAGCAAAAAAAGTTTTATGGCTCAATAATGGCTTTTTGTTAGGTGATGATACAGATTCACATATAGATACTCTTGCACGTTTTGTAGATAAAGATACGATAGTTTATGTCACATGTGATGAAGATGATGAACATTATAGCTCTTTAAAAAAGATGGAAGATGAACTTAAATCTTTTAAAACTATTGAAGGCAACAAATATAAACTCATTCCCCTACCCCTACCATCTGCCAAATATAAAGAATCTACGCGACTTCCTGCTACATATGCAAATTTTTTAATTATAAATCATGCTATATTGCTTCCTATATATGATGATGTTTTGGATTCTAAAATGATAGAGTTGTTTAAAGATCTCTTTCCTACTAGAGAAATCATTCCTATCAACTCACTTCGTTTGATTGAAGAAGGTGGTAGTATTCACTGCTCTACTATGAATATTGTTTCACGTGAAACATTGTAGTTTTCATTGAGGCTGTGATAATATAAACTTAGAAAGGTAGTAAATTATGGAATATTTTGCAAAGAGAATTATACCCTGTCTTGATGTTGATAATGGTCGTGTTGTCAAAGGTATAAATTTTGTTGGACTTCGAGATGCTGGAGATCCTGTAGAAGTTGCAAAAAGATACAATGATGAAGGTGCAGATGAAATCACATTTTTAGATATTACTGCAAGTCATGAAGAGAGGGATACAATAGTACACATAGTAGAAGAGGTTGCAAAAGAAGTATTTATACCACTTACTGTTGGTGGAGGTATCCGTAAACTTGATGATATTTACAATCTTTTAAATGTAGGTTGTGACAAAGTTAGTATAAATTCCGCAGCGATTAAAAATCCTGATTTTATAAATGAAAGCGCAAAACGGTTTGGTTCACAATGTATTGTAGTTGCAATTGATGCAAAAAGGGTAGGTGACTCTTGGAATATCTATCTAAATGGTGGAAGAAAAGATACAGGTATCGATGCTATAGAGTGGGCAAAAGAGGTATACGATAGAGGAGCTGGTGAGATATTGCTTACATCCATGGATGCAGATGGAACAAAACAGGGTTTTGATAATGAGTTAAATATTTTGATAAGTTCTTCTATCTCTATACCAGTTATTGCTAGTGGTGGAGCAGGGAGCATGGAACATATAAAAGATGCCTTTGTAAAAGGTGGAGCTGATGCAGCTTTGGCAGCCTCTATCTTTCACTTTAAAGAGATAGACATAATGGAATTAAAACATTATCTAAGAGAGAACAATATACCAGTAAGGATTTAGTATGAAAATTGTTATATTATCAACTGCACTATCAATGTCACTTTTTAGTATGACACTTGATTTTTCAAAATCATTTTATATAGAGATAAAACCAGATACATTACAAGCAAATATATCCATAAAAGTAATAGAAAAATCAGAAATAGATGTAACCCACACATTGGGAAAATACTCTACTTTTATCAATAAAACAGACAACATAGAGAAAAAAGGTGGCAGTTATACAGTCTATCCAAAATACAGTTATGAAAATAACAGACGATATAAAAATGGATATATAGGAAATATGAACTATATGGTTAGCTCAAAAGATGCTGACAAATTAAATAGTTTTCTTGAAAAGTTATACAGTCAAAAATCAAAAGAGAGTGTTAATATAAGTACATCTTCTCTCTCTTGGATTATGAGTGAAAAGCAAAAAGAGAATAAAACTGACGCTTTAAGATTAGATGCGATGCTCTGGGGTAACTCATATGCTAAAACATTGTCAGACTCTCTATCTAAAAAATGTACGCTTACACAACTCTCTTTTAGTAAAAACAATGACTATTACCCTACTCCTATGATGAGAGAGATGAGTATGGACAAATCAGCGGCGCCAACTCCTACACAAGATATGCAAAAAATTACAGTCAATCCAACATTTAAATTGGAATGTAAATGATTATATGTGCTGGAAATATTGAGAGTTTTGATATCGCTACTCCTATTGGTATAGGACTTATTGAGAGTGCTATAAATTTGACACGACTTGCGCTTTTTGATAAACCTGAATTTTTAATCTTTATTGGAAGTGCTGGTAGCTATGGTAAATATAAAGTATTTGATATTGTAGAGTCTTCAATCAGTGCAAATATAGAAAACTCTTTTTTAACAGGTGGTTCATATAGTCCTATTGATAATGTCATCGAAGCTTATCATGATAAAAAGAGTGATGTTTCACGTGAAACAATTGATATAGTTAACTCAAGCAACTATATAACAACCGATGAAAATCTATCTCAAAGTTACAGAAAACATAAAATAGAGTTAGAAAATATGGAGTTTTTTTCAATCTTAAGAGTTGCACAAGAGTTTAAAATTCCTGTTCTTGGTATATTTATAGTTACAAACTATTGCGATAAAAATGCTCATAAAGATTTTTTAGCAAACCACCAAAAGGCAAAATATCTGTTATCACAATACATGCTAGATAAATATAAAGAGTTAAAACTATGAAAAAAAGCGTACTTGATTTTACAAAAGATGAGTTATCTCAAATTGTAAAACCCTCTTTTCGTGCAAAACAGTTATATCATTGGATATATCAAAAATATGCTAATTCATTTGAAGAGATGAAAAATATACCAAAAGATATAAAAGAACAACTTTCAGATAATTATATATTAAATCCTTTGGAAATTGTCAAAATAGAAGAGAGTTCTGATGGTAGTAAAAAATATCTTTTTCGTTTAACTGATGGATTTACCATAGAATCTGTACTATTACCCATGAAAAAAGAGAAAGTTGATGAAGATGGTAAAATCATACATCTTAGTAAATACTCTATCTGTGTCTCTAGTCAAGTAGGGTGTAAAATAGGGTGTGCATTTTGTCTTACAGCAAAAGAGGGTTTCAAGAGGGATTTAACCCCAGGTGAAATCATCGCACAAGTTCTTGAAATTAAAAAAGATAATGACATAGCTCAAAACAGAAGAGTAAATATAGTCTACATGGGTATGGGTGAACCACTAGATAATATAAACAATCTTGCAAAAGCAATAGAGATTTTTAAAGATCCAGAAGGTTTAGCAATAGGCGCTAGACGACAAACTATCTCTACAAGTGGATTAAGTGCACAAATTGAAAAATTAGGGAAGATGAATCTTGGAGTTTTGTTAGCTATATCTCTACATGCTGTTGATGATGAGCTAAGAGAGAAGCTCATGCCGATAAATAGAGCTTACAATATAGAGTCAGTTATAAATGCAGTTAGAAGTTTTCCAATTGACGCAAGAAAGCGAGTCATGTTTGAGTATTTAGTGATGAAGGGTCTAAACGATGATATCAAAAGTGCTAAAAAACTAGTGAAACTTCTCAGCGGAATCAGAGCAAAAGTAAATCTTATCTACTTTAACCCCTACCCTAATTCACCATTTCAAAGACCTAGTCAAAAAGATATGTTTGAGTTTAAAGAGTATCTAAATAACCATAGTGTATTATGTACCATTCGCCAATCAAAAGGTTTGGATATTAGTGCCGCTTGTGGGCAACTATACTCATCACAACCTTGAATTCTACATTTTGATGAAATTTAAGGTTGTGATGAAATTGAGGGAGAAAACAGACAATGACTTGGCTTGATATATCGCAGATAGTTTTTGTAGCTT
>CAYUSV010000116.1:0-5312 GCA_964447385.1 uncultured Campylobacterales bacterium
ACAATCAACCTTCACACTCTTTTGTATAAATTTTACATCTTTATGATTATCTTCAAGCAAAACAATCACATAAGGATTTATCAAAGCCGCAGTTGCAAGACACCCCTCACCCGGACTCTCTAGCAAAATTGTCACTTCGTTATATCTACCTATATCTTTTACACTTTGGATAGATATCTTGTAACCGCCATTTGGTTTTGTGCCACTCTTTGCAATAATCATACTACCTTCAAACTGTGGAACTTCTCCATCTGCTAATTTTTGATACTCTGCGCTAAAAGCTTCCAAATCACTATCTGTATCACTATAATAGACTAAAAACTCTTGTTTGCCTTCACTATACTCAAGATAATCTACCGGTACTTGTGAAGCTTTTATAAGTTTATAGCTACTATCTGCTCCTCTTACCTCTTTTTGTGTAGTAGTTGTTGCACAACCAGAAAAAAGTGCCAAACCTAAAAGTGTAAATATAATCGTTCTTATCTTCATATCGTCTTACTCCTTTTTGAGTTGTTTACTTATGTATACTTTAGCATAAAAATAAACTTTACCTAAAAAACTTTAATTTATTTTTATGATTTTAGCTATTTTCTTCTATTTTTGTTACCTTTTGCAACTATTATAACCTCATTTTCCAATAAAACCCCAAACTCTTCATAAACTCTTCTCTTTGCAAGCTCAATCAAAAAAAATGCGTCTTCATACTTAGCCCCTCCAAAATTTACCAAAAAATTAGCATGAGCTTCGCTAAAACCAACCCTACCCTTTTGATAACCTTTTAGTCCAACTGCTTCTATAAGCCTTCCTGCATAATCATTTTTGGGATTTTTAAAAGCACTTCCGGCACTTGGGAGTGTGGGTTGATTTTTTCGCATGGTGGCAAATGAGTTGAGTTTGATCTCATCAAATCCTCTCTCTATATTAAAAACTCCCTCATAGACAATCCTGTCGATATCTGCAAAACGATATCCGTGCTTTATACTCTCTTTTTTGATATAACCGTCAATAGTTTTAATATCTATCAAATTGTTAAATATCTCATCATCTTTCATGCCGGCATTCATCTTTATGAGACCACCTAAAGTTCCAGGCAATTTTGAGAGATATTCAAATCCTTTGATATCATGCTTTTTTGAGTATGAAAATATCCGCCCACTCTTAGTAGTCGCCCCGATATAAAGCTTGTCATCTTCAACTTTTATATAATCAAACTCTTTAGAGAGCATACATAAAGGCGGTGGATTATCACTGATGAGAAGATTGTTAGCTGCGCCTATCAAAAAGCTATCTTTTGGAAGTCTCTGTATATCATCTATCAACAACACTTCAACAATAGGACCAATTTTGATAGAGCTAAACTTGGAAAAGTCAATAACCCTTGTCATGTTAGAACAAAAAATGAGGAATCATGTTAAGAATATCCGTCGTATAATCTATCATCATATTCATCATCCATGGCATAGTAATTATCAATATACCAACAACAATAATAATCTTTGGAACAAATGAGAGTGTCATCTCATTTATCTGTGTAGTAGCTTGAAAAATACTGATAACAAGACCAGCTATCAAACCACCAAGAAGCATTGGCAAAGAGAGATAAAGAGCCAGCTTAAATGTCTCAACACCTAATCCTATGAGTTTTGCTTCCATAATCTATGCGAACCTATACTCTTGATACTCTTTTGGTACAAGATACTCTCGTACATTGACTCTTTGCTCATAATAGCCACTCTCATAACCTATCTCAAAAAGCTTATCTATGGCGTCAAGTTGCTTGTCACTCATGCTAATTGACTCTTCATTTGCATAGAGTTTTAGATAAGCTTCAAGTTTTTGTTTGTCAACTCTTATGAGATCTCTCTCTAAAAGCATTTTTGAGAGTAGTTTTTCGTTTTTATGAGCAACTCTTACAGCGTCTGTTAAAATCTCTTCATAAGCGATAGCTCTTGTGATAGGAAGTGAGCGCCTAACTCCCATACCACCAAGTGGCAATGGCAATCCACCACCGCTAAGCTCCTGCCATATATCCCAAATCTCTCTGTGGACTTCTAAACTATCATCATATGTCAAAATACTCTCATGGATTAAAACTCCAGCGTCAACTTCACCATCAATTACCGCTTTTTCGATATCTAAAAAGTTTTTATAAATTATCTTAGCATCGGGATAAGCGATCTTAAACAAAAGTGCATTGGTCGTATATTTGCCACTAAGGGCTACTTTGAAATTTCGCTTTAGTTTTACACCTTTTTTCTTGATAAGCTTAGGACCATAACCCTCACCAAAACTAACAGCAGTACGAAGAAGCGCATATTCATCTTTTATATATGGATAGAGTCCAAAGCTAATTGCACTTATATCATAATAGTTCTCTAGCGCTTTTTCATTTAGCGTCTCAATATCTAGTGCAACATTATCAAATCGTACATCTTTCATACCTACCCAGCCAAATTTGATGGCATAAAACATAAATATATCATCAGCATCAGGGGAGTGTGCAACAGTTACTGTTTTCACCTTTCTCCTTTAAAAACCTAAGTTCAATATTTTACCAAAATAAAGATATAATAGTCCAAATCATAACAGTAGGGTGCAAATGCTCAAAGAGATCTCTAAAAAGCTTACCATGAAAAAGACTTTTTTTGTCACACAACTTGAGAGTTTTTTTAACACTATCACACAAGAATATCAAGAGGTTATAAACACAAAAGAGATTGAGAACTCCATACTACAAGAGAAAAACAACAAATTAGAGCAAGATGTAAAAAACCTTGTCCAAATAAAAAATAGCTTAACCAAAAAGCTAGAGATTGAACAAAAACGAGTCCAATCTCTACAAAATGAGGTTGAGAAAATACGACAATATAGCGACAACAGCTACAATCAAAATCTTTTAGAAGAAAATAGAGAACTTAAAAAAAGAGTTGATTCAAAAGATGAGAGTACACAGCTACAGGAGCTAAAAACAAAAGTAAAACAGCTACAAAGCTTCATCTCAAAAGGTGCAAACGCTTATAATGACAACCTTGCAAATCAAAATAGTGAAAAATTGATACAAGAAATTAGTCGATCATTAAAAAAGTAAAATTATATTTCATATTGAAATATAATTTTACACTTGAAGAGATTTTTGCTAATATTTAGAAAAAACAGAAGGAATTGATAATTATGGATGAGAACAAAAAAAAGGCATTAGATTTAACGATAAAACAGATAGATAAAGCATTTGGAAAAGGTGCTTTGTTAAGACTTGGTGACAAAGAGATAGAGCCTATAGAGTCTATCAGTACAGGTTCATTAGGGCTTGATATAGCATTGGGAATTGGTGGAGTTCCAAGAGGAAGAGTCATAGAGGTTTATGGACCAGAGAGTTCAGGTAAAACTACACTTGCCCTTCAGATAACCGCACAAGCACAAAAACAAGGTGGTATTTGTGCTTTTATAGATGCCGAACACGCCCTTGATGTCAAATATGCACAAAACTTAGGAGTTGATACTGACAATCTATTTGTCTCACAACCAGACTATGGCGAACAAGCACTTGATATAGTTGAAACTATAGCTAGAAGTGGTGCGATTGATCTGATAGTGATTGATTCTGTGGCAGCACTTACTCCAAAAACAGAAATTGACGGAGATATGGGAGATGTACATGTAGGTCTACAAGCAAGACTTATGAGCCAAGCTCTAAGAAAATTAACAGGTATACTTCATAAGATGAACACAACAGTTATATTTATAAATCAAATCCGAATGAAAATCGGCATGATGGGGTATGGTTCGCCTGAGACTACAACCGGCGGAAATGCTCTAAAGTTTTACGCTTCAGTCAGGATAGATGTACGAAGAATTGCAACTCTAAAACAAGCTGAAGAGAGCATAGGAAATAGAGTCAAAGCAAAAGTTGTCAAAAACAAGGTAGCCCCACCATTTAAACAGGCTGAATTTGACATCATGTTTGGAGAAGGTATTTCAAAAGAGGGAGAATTAGTTGATTATGGGGTCAAACTTGATATAATTGACAAAAGTGGAGCTTGGTTTAGTTATGGCGACAAGAGATTGGGTCAAGGAAGAGAAAATGTCAAAGCACTACTCAAAGAAGATCAAAAGTTAGCACTTGAAATTGAAGATGGTATAAGAAGTGCTATGGGATACGAAGAGGCACAAAAGTCTAAAAATACACAAGGAAATAAAGGAGAAAAATAGATTATGATCTATATAGATGATATATATGCTGATGAAGTACTAGATAGCAGAGGTAATCCAACAGTTAGAGCAACTGTGACACTAAGTGACGGCACAACAGCAAATGCAATAGTACCAAGTGGTGCAAGTACAGGTAAAAAAGAAGCATTAGAGCTTAGAGATGGTGACCAGAGATACATGGGCAAAGGTGTATTACAAGCTTGTGAAAACATAAACACACAAATCGCAGACGAACTAATCGGTATCTCACCTTTTAATCAAGCAGAAATTGACGCTATAATGAAAGAGCTTGATGGGACTGAAAACTACGCAGTGCTTGGAGCAAATGCAGTACTTGGAGTATCTATGGCAGTAGCAAGAGCCAGTGCATCAAGCTTAAATATACCACTATATAGATATCTAGGAGGAAGTAACGCTGTGACGATTCCAGTACCTATGTTTAACATTATCAATGGAGGAAGCCATGCAAACAATAGCGTAGATTTCCAAGAGTATATGATAGTACCCCTAAACTTTGACTCACTAAGCGAAGCCCTAAGAGCTGCATCTGAAGTTTACCATACTCTGAAAAAAATTATAGAAGATTTAGGAGAGAGTACTGCACTTGGTGATGAGGGTGGTTTTGCACCAAATCTTAAAAACAATGAAGAGCCTATACAAGTCATAATGAGTGCTATTGAAAAAGCAGGATACAAACCTGGAGTTGATATAGCTATCGCGTTGGATGTTGCAAGTAGTGAACTTGTAGTAGATGGTGGTTACAGACTAGATGCTGAAGATAGAGTACTTAGCGCTAGTGAGCTTGTTGATTATTATGCCAAACTTTGCGAGAAGTACCCTATTGTCTCTATCGAAGATGGGCTTAGTGAAGATGATTGGGATGGATGGAAAATATTAACTGAAAAATTAGCTGATAAGATACAGCTTGTCGGTGATGATCTTTTTGTAACAAATGAGAAGATTTTAAGAGAAGGAATTAGTAAAAACATAGGTAACTCAATACTAATAAAACCAAACCAAATAGGCTCTGTCAGCGAAACTATGACAACAGTTAGACTTGCTCAAAGAAATGGCTATACTTGTGTTATGAGTCATAGAAGTGG
>CAYUSV010000117.1:0-5174 GCA_964447385.1 uncultured Campylobacterales bacterium
TAATAATGAGTAAAAAATTCTCACTTTTTTTAAAAAAAGTAAAAAATAGTTCATAAATAAAATTTATTTATAGTTATGTAAGAATGAATTGGGTAGTATTATAAAATATTATTATTAAATCATGGAGGAAAGTTTGAATAATACAGTTAAAACAATATTAAAGGTATCAATGGTGGTCTCATTAGGAGTGCTTTTTACTGCTTGTGGGGCAAAAAAAATTCAGAAAGTCAATATAGTTATACCACAACCACCGGAGGAACCGAGGTTATTTTATGTTAATTCATATCGTGGAGGTAGTAGTTTTAGTGAGTCAAGTGCTGTTGACCTTTTTATTGGGGAGGATGCAGGAGGATCGTTTGGAAATCTTGGAAAACCATACGGTGTAGATGCTGTAGGCAATAGGATGTATGTTGCTGATACGGCGTTAGGTGTTGTTTTTAATTTTGATCTTTTAAATAAAAAAATATCGTTTATAGGTGATAAATCAGAAGGAAAATTGGCAATGCCGATGGGAATTGCTCACGATAGTAATGGTGATATCTATGTAAGTGATACAAAGCAAAAAAAAGTATTTGGATACACTTCAAGTGGTCAGCTGAAATTTGCTCTTGGTAAAAAAGATGAATTTAGAAGACCTACTGGACTGGCTCTTAATCCAAAAGAGAGAAGGTTGTATGTAGTTGATACTAAAGCTCACGATATAAAAGTATATTCTCTTGATGGTAATTTACTTTTTAAGTTTGGAAAAAGAGGAGTAGAATCGGGCGAATTTAATTTTCCTACAAATATTGCAATCGATCCAAGAAACGAAAATCTAGTGGTGTCAGATACGCAAAACTTTAGAGTTCAGATTTTTGATAAAGATGGTAAATTTATAAGAAAATTTGGTCAACTTGGTGATCGTCCAGGAATGTTTGCAAGATCTAAAGGTATAGGTGTTGATAGTGAAGGACATATATATGTTGCAGATGCAGCTTTTAATAATATTCAGATATTTGATGATAAAGGTACTCTTTTACTATTTTTTGGAGGGCATGGGACAACTCCTGGAAAGTTTGTCCAAGTATCGGGTCTTAGTGTAGATGCAAATGATAAATTATATGTTGTTGATGGTATGAAAGGTGTAGTCCAAGAGTATCAATATGTAAGTGAGAGATGGAAATCAGAAAATCCTGTAAAATATAGGGAGTTAAAATCTATGAAAGCTCAAAAGGTAGAGAGAAAAGAGACAAAACATGTACCTCTAAACATAAAGGGGCAAAAACCGATAGGTTCTAAGTTAAAAAAAGAGATGTTGCATTTTTAGTGATATTTTGTATTGTAAAATTTAAATAATATATTTGGAGAGGGTTTAATGAAAAAAATTATATTAATTATTGTAGGGGCTTGTCTGTTTTTTGCTAATGTTTATGCAAAAGATAAGAGTGTCAATATGAATGAAAGTATTGCCAAAGTAAATGGCGAGAGTATTACAAAAGGCGAGTTAGAACGGGCATCTATGATTTTGATTCCAAAAACATATTTTCATGCGTCTGTCACAGGAGATAAAAAGAAAAAAGTTGAAAAAAAAGCTCTTGATGAATTAATTGAAAAAAAGCTTCTTTTGCAGCAAGCTAGAAAGATGGGTCTAAAAGTTACAAGAGAGGAGATAGAAACTCAGGCAAAAGTAATTGCAAAATCTTTTAAAAATAAAAAAAGTTTTCAAGCCGCACTCTTAAGAGCAAGTTTTGACATCAAATCTTTTGAAAAAGCAATTGAAGAAGATATCTTAATGAAAAAATTTTATAAAAAAGAGATAAAAGCAACTCTTACTGAGAAAGAGTTAAAAGAGTATTATGATAAGAACCTTTTTAAATTTAAAGAACCAGAAAAAATCAAAGTTAGGATGATATATATAAAAGATGATCCAACTGATCCAAAAGGAAAAGAGAATGCAAAGAAAAAGGCTGAAGAAGCGTATACAAAAATAAACTCTGGTGAAAAATTTGCTGATGTTGCAGCTAAATACTCTGATGCGATGAGTCGTATAAAAGGTGGCGATGTAGGATTTACTCATAGAGGTCGGCTTGATCCTATTATCGATGATGTAGCGTTTGCCTTAAAAAAAGGGGAGGTTAGTAAAATTGTTGAAGATGATAAAGGTTTTTATATAGCTTTCGTTGAGGATAAAAAACCACCACGACAGATATCTTTTGAATCGACTAAGGATAAATTAAAAAAATCATTGGTTGCAAAAACTGAAAATAAGAGAAAAAAGAGTTGGCTTGATAAGTTAAAGAAAAATGCAGTTATAAAAAGATAGATAGTAGTTGAGTATGTTGAATAAAAAGAGAGTTACACTAATCGGGCTAAGTTTGATTGTTGCAAGTGCTGGTTGTTTATATGCATATGGCAAAAGTAATGATCTTTTTATAACAAAAGGTTTTTATGGAAATATTCAATATATCTTTTTAAATGATATTAATGATGGTACAAAAGAAGATAGAAAATCTTACATACAAATTTACCAGATGGGCTATGAAGGATCAATTTATAGCCCAAGGCTCTTAAAGTATGATATTTCCGGTGCACTTTATTTTGATAAATCAACTACAAAAACTAATAAAGGGGAAAAAAGATTAAATATACAAGATCAAAACTTTAAGCTTTATTTGGATTTTATTAAAGGTACAAAATATCCTTTTACTTTATACATAGAAAAACAAGCACTACCTATTATAAGTTTGACAAATGTAAATTTGTATACTGCTCGTGATTTATATAGATATGGATTGTATGGCTCTGTGGATTTAAAAGATTATACTTTTAGATATAACTTTGAGAGAAGAGAATCTAAAGCAACACAACTTTTTAGCAAAGAGGAAATAGAAGCAAATAATTTTACTGTTTCAATGGAGAGAAGATTTGAAAAGAGTAGTTATAGTATTTATACTAGATATAGTGACGCTGATTATTATAGAAAAAGTTTAGATACTGGTAAAGTTACTAGTAGATTGGATCGTACTAATGAGTTAAAATTAAGTTATAGATATAGCCCTAGAAAAACTTTTAGATTGAATTCGTATATTAGATATGTTGATGACGACTATTATGATTTAAAGCGAACTACAGTGAACTTAGATGCTTATTGGATGGTAGATAAATCTTATACAATAAATTATGGATTATTAGGGCAAAACCTTAAAGATGATAATTATACATCAAATTATTTGACTATGTATGTAAATGGAAAGTATAAGATAAATTCTAAGTTGCAAACAACACAAAATATTCAATTTTATAATATCAATAATGATAATTTAAAACAAAATGTTGGTTCATTTAGTTTGGGTCTTAATTATAATGATAATCTTAATAAAACTGTTTCATATTTTGTTAATACAGATGTTGGATTAAGGGTTGAAAGAGGAGAAGATGATGATCCAACTCTTACTTCTGGGCTTAATAAAAATATAAATTTATATAATATTGGTGCAGGTATAACAAAACGATTTGTAGATACTGGTTCAATCGTGAATTTTTCAACACAATATAATTATCAATCTTCTGATCTTGGAGATAAACTGTCAAGATACTCTCTCTCTGGTAATTTTATGAAGAGAATTAGGAGTAATTTAGCATATAACTTAAGTGCTAGTTACTATAATGGAGAAAATATATTTTTTACTGTTTCAAAATTATCAAAAAATGATTCAGAATATCTTACTGTTACAAATAAGTTAAACTATGGTGTTAATATGGGCATAAATGGTAAATTTTTAGTAGATGTGGGTGTAAAATATTATCGTTCAAAAACTAATGATGGATTACAACCATATTTAAATATGACACTATTTTATAGATTGCAAAGAAATTTAATTTTTAATGCAAGAGCTAATATTACTAAAGATTTATATCTAAATTCTACAAATTATACAACACTTATGGGGATAAATTATCAAATAAGGAAAATAAGAATCTCAGCTGGAGCTAGGTATGTTAATCAAATAAGAGAAGATCTTCGACAAAATGGACATAAGAATATCTATGTCAAATTTGAAAGAGTATTTTAACTGGGTATTTTAAAAAAGTAGGTTTTATTGTATAATTTGGATTAAAGAGATAAAAAAGGAAAAAAATGAGATATGTAGGTTTAGTATTCATACTGTTTTTTACTATAACAATCAATGCGAAAAGTAGTGAGAGATTAGTATGGCCGTCTCCTCCTGATCCTGCAAGAGTAGAATTTAAAGGAGTTATTACAAAACCAGAAGATTTGGATATAAAAAAAGGTATCTTCACAAAAGTATGGGAATTTTTTGCTGGTAGTAGTGATGAGAGATTAGTAAAGCCATTTGGTTTACATGTTGATAGTAAAAAAAGAATTTATATAACTGATATAGGTTTAAAAGCTATAGTTGTGTTGGAGCCTAAAAAAAATAGTAAATTGATTATAAGCGGAGCTAAAAAACAGAAGTTTATTTCTCCAATGGATGTTGATGTTGATAGTGATTACAATATATATGTATCTGACTCTAAACTTGGTTTTGTATATGTCTTTGATAAAAGTGGAAAATATCTTAGAAAAATTGGAGAGAAGAAAAAATTACATCGTCCAGTTGGTATAGCAGTAAATTCTAAATTAAAGATAATCTATGTGGTAGATACTTTAATGAATGAAATTCAAGTATTCTCATTAAATGGAAAATATATAAAAACAATTGGAAAATTAGGTTCTGCTAATGGAGAGTTTAATAAGCCTACATACATAGCCATTGATAAAAAAGATGATATTTACGTTAGTGATTCTATGAATCATAGGGTGCAGATACTTGATAAAGATGGAAAATTTATTTATACATTTGGTAGAATGGGTGATAGTATAGGTTCTTTTGCCAATCCTAGAGGGATAACTGTAGATAAGTTAGGTCGTATATTTATAACAGATACAACTTTTCATACTATACAAATATTTAATAATAAAGGCGAACTTCTTTTAGTGTTAGGTAGTTATGGAGATCAAAAAGGTGAATTTGCAATTCCTGAGGATATTTTTATAACAGATGATGGAACTATATATGTGGCTGATTCTTATAATATGAGAGTGCAAGTTTTTAAATTGTTAAAAGTTAAGAAAGTAAAACCGGAGATAAATGATGGGAAAGCTAAATAAGATAATTGTGCTGATGGTAATT
>CAYUSV010000118.1:0-5106 GCA_964447385.1 uncultured Campylobacterales bacterium
GCATTTATGACCGCATAAGCGATAGCAGGTTCAGGTCCCCATATACTCCAAACGATGAAAGTAATAATGGCAGTGATAACAACTGCAGGCACAAAATAACTAGCAACAGTATCTACTAGTTTTTGAATAGGTGCACGAGATCTTTGAGCTTCAGAGACCATTTTGACGATTTGTGAGAGGAGTGTATCTGCTCCTACTCTATTGGCTCTCATTAGTAAACCACCAGTGCCGTTTACGGTAGCACCTATCAACTTTTCACCAGTTGTTTTTACCACAGGCATTGGCTCGCCCGTTACCATCGACTCATCGACGTTACTTTCTCCGACGATAACTTCACCGTCTACTGGCACTTTTTCGCCGGGACGGATTCGTAATTGATCTCCCACTTTTACATGTTCTAGTGGAATATCTTCTTCTGTACCATCTTTTCGAACTAAACGAGCAGTTTTTGGTGCAAGTCCGAGTAGCAACTTGATAGCAGCATTAGTTTGTGTACGAGCTCGAAGTTCCATTACTTGACCCAACAAAACAAGTGCAGTGATAACGGCGGCGGCTTCAAAGTAGACAGGCACTACGCCAGATTCATTAAAAACATCAGCTGGAAAAATACCAGGAAACAATACAGCAATAAAACTATAAATCCACGCAATACCGACGCCAATTGCAATTAATGTAAACATATTGAGATTTCTAGTTACAATAGATTGCCAGCCACGCTCAAAAAATACCCAACCAGCCCACCATACCACAGGTGCAGATAAGATAAGTTCAGCCCACTGTCTATTGACCGGTGAGATGATATTATTTATAAAATCTGGCCAAAATTCTGCGCCCATAGCACTAAAAAAAACTGGAATTGCCAATACAACACTAATCCAGAAACGATGAGTCATAAAATCAAGTTCACTTGTATCTTCTTCCGCCTCTACTGTGATTGACTCTAGTGCCATACCACATTTTGGACAACTACCGGGATGATCTTGAATGATTTCTGGATGCATAGGACAAGTGTACATAGTTTTTGTAGCTAGTACTGGAATGCCTTTTGGCTCCAATGCCATACCACATTTTGGACAACTTCCAGGTCCTTGTTGTTCAACTTCAGGATGCATAGGACAAGTATAGATTACTGATTCATCTACAGATGAACTATCCATCACTTTATGGTCATGTTCCTTGCCTGAACAGCAACTATCTTTCTCATTCTTTGGATTTAAGTAGTTTTTGGGGTTTTGTTCAAACTTTTCTAAACAGTGGTTTGAACAAAAATAATATGATTCACCATTATATGTGGTGTTAAGTTTTGAATCTGTAGAGACATCCATGCCACAAACTAAATCTTTTACTGTGTTATCCATGATCTTCTCCTTACTTTTAAAGATATTGTAATTGTAACTTTGTTTGTGTGTAGTTTGTGTGCAGGATAGTGTAGTGGTTTAATTTAATCAAATAGCACTTAAAAAAGTATAAAAAACAAAATTTATTTTATTATTATATATTTTTGCTACAATAATTTAAAAAAGGTTGCTTGTATGAAAAGACACTTCTTATCTGTGCTATTTGTTATTAGTATTTTTACTTTTATTGCTTGTGGTGGTGAGAGTAGTACACCCACTATTAGTAATAACAATTTTGATAGTACAACTACCTCCTTACAAACTTACTATATTGATGCACAAAATGGTAATGATGCAAACGATGGAAAAACACCACAAACTGCTTGGAAAACAGTTAAAAGAGTAAATGATTTAACAATTAGCATAGGAAACAAATTTCTTTTCCATACTGATCAAAAATGGCATGGGCAATTAGAAATAAAAGATAGTGGAACAGTAGAAAATCCAATTGTTATCGGCTCTTATGGAGATGGTAAAAAACCTATTATCTCTGCTGTGGGCGTACAAAAAATACAAAGATGGTATGCTTATAATGGTATCGGCAATGATGGACTTAGTGCCCATTTCAAAGAACCGGTTCCTGATCATGCAAATACTTGGCTTGCAGTTATATTAGATTCTCACCCTTATCGTGTTAAAGTTGACGGGAAAGAGATTTTGGGTGCATTTGACTCCACAGAGCTTGGAAGCAATACTAAATGGTCTTATAATAGAGAAGCAGCAGGTACTGTTTTTTATTACTACGGAGATAACAGACCTGATAAAATAGAGACAAATCTTTATACTACACCACTATACATACATGACAATGCCTATATCAATATTAAAAATATTACACTAAAAGGAGGTTATGTCGCTGGACTATTTATCGAAGAAGCAGACAATATCACTATCAAAAATATTACAGTGGGGGAGATGTCTAAGCAAGGAATCTATGTCAAAGCCGAAGGAAGTAGTGTAAAAAACATCACTATAGATAGCTCTATTATTGACTCTAAATATACTTTGGATTATTCATTTACCGGTATTAAAGAAGCTAACGGTAGAACAACTACATCAAGAGGTGCACCAGAAGGTATCATGTTTTGGGGTGGAGTGCAAGACTCTATAATCAAAAATAATATTATCAAAAATTGGACACATGCAAATATCAACTTTTCAGCAGATAACGGAGAAGAGCTTAAAAACAATAAAGTATTTGACAATAATATCACAGCACCAGATATCGCTTATGGAGGTCGTATCGGAGTTGATGGTGAAAACGCATATGGTAATAGATTTTATAACAATATCATTAAAGATTTTAAAGCACCAATCCAATTTAATGGACATGATAATAAATTTACCAATAATGCCGTAGAAAATGTTGGAACATCTAGCTTAAAACTACTAGGTGAAACAGGAGATGCTATTGTCTTGCAAGGATATAGCTCACGAGTCTACAATAATGAGATTACAGGTAATACATTTAGAAATATTGCAGGAGATGCTATAAAAGTACTTGATAATGTAGATGACAATAACACACTTACTCCAAATACGATTTAGTTTGATGTGATCTTATCAGAAATTTTGTTGTATTTTTCTGCTCTATTATCTATATGAGCTAAAAGTTTTTTGACAAAAGCTCTCTCTCTTTTATTGATTGTTGCATCTTCAAAATTGATTGATTTTGTAGCTTTAAGTAGGGATTTTGTTATGTTTTTTAACTCTTTACTTGCTAACTTTATATTTATATCACACTCTTTGCAGAAGCTGACAATTTCTAAAGAGTCTATATCTATATCAAAACTATCTCCAAAAGCCATTGATAACTCTTGTTCAAACTCAGGATACATAGCAATAGATACCAAATCATAATATGGTGTCAACTCATAGCCGTTAGAGTCTACAAAAAACGAGATATTTTTACCGTGGGCATCACTGTTTGATATGATGAGATTGAAAAATGCCCACTGAAGTATGGATAGTTTTGTTTTGATGGGGTTTTTACACTTTTTTGAAAATTCAAAAAGTTTTTGAAAACTCACCCCTTCTCTTATATTTGATACATCTTTTCGCGAACCAAAATTGCGTTCATATTTATGCGTTGGGGCAAGGTCAAGTGCTTGACAACTATCAATCATGTGAAGCCTCTGAATCTCTTTGTCACTAACTCGTATACGGTCAAATCTTTTGACTAAAAGTGCCGGTTTTTTACCAAATCTTTTTATCTCCACCTCGGCAACACTCATACCTATCTCTTTTGCAACACTCATGCAGATGTATTCATTTAGTACTAAATCTCTCTGCCTGTCAGTCTCAAATTTTAATATATGAGTAGAAGCTAACTCACCCTCACCAAAGCTATAAGCCTCATCATGGTAGATAATAGGCAATTTATCTTGCACACCAGCGACGCTAAGACGAGGCTTACCATCCCAGATGATAAGTTGTATCGGATCTTCTATTTTGATTCTGTCTGTTAGTTCATTGATGTTGATTGGTCGTGTGGAAGTCTGTATGCTTTTGATTTGGTGGTCAAAAAAACTAAGTGCTCCTGATGTTTCATTGCCTATCTCTCTTGTTAGGGCTAAAGTGTTGTTTTTTGTAATTTGAAAAAAGAGACTAAAAACTTCTAATGCTTTACCCTCAGGTAGAAGATTATCTAAAAATTTTTTGATAGTTCCAGAGTGAGTGGGTGCGTCAAACTTGATATGTGGTGAAATTTCAAAACCATCTTTTTGCCACTGTTTTGCATATGAAAAGGTAAAATTTTGGCTCTTTTGCTCTAACTCCAATATCCCAACTAAACTATCTTTAAAATAGACATTGAGACTATTTTTCATCTATTTAATTCCAAGACTCTATTGTTATTTTTATACCAAGCATTTGAGCGACACCCAGCGCTGAGTCAATTCTAACATTTGCCTCTGCTTTTTCAATATTTGTCAAAGTTGCTATAGAAATACCACAAAGCATAGCCACATCATGCATCTTTAGACCCTCTTGGGTGCGTCTAGCTCTAATAAATTCACCTAAAATCTCTTTTGTAAGATACCCCTCTTGTTTTGGTGTGGGGATTGGTTTAACTCTTTTTGGCATGATGACTCCTAAAATACTACTCAAGCAGTATTATACCTAAAAAAAGAGAGATATTTTCTTAAATACTGCAAAATTAGTATTTTATTGTATATTGGTCTCTTAATTGAGTATAATACTACTTTTTAAGTATTATATCATTTGGACGTGGTAGCATTACCATATCTTCACAAGCTACGACAAATTAGAAAACCTAACCAATAAAAAGCAGATAGAAGATCAAGGGGGCTTGACTATTAACTTTATTCGAAGATCCTTTAGGGGTTTATTTTTGATTTTCTCCTTTAAAAAGTCAATTTTCAAACTGACTCATATTTTCTAATTTCAATGAGAATTTTAAACCAGACATAAAGCTGTCATGAGCATAGTCTATACTCCTTATATCGCTTAAAGGAGTAGCAAATACTAAAACTATCAAAAGACTTTTATATCATATCCATCGATACAAGCAACTACTGGAATAGTTCAAAACTCAACAAAGAGTATGAGTACAAGTTTAGATACAAAAATTTCAAAGTTGAACTCACTGTCATGTTTGCAATCGTGGGATACACCCAAGAAGACAACATAGCAATTGTCAATTTTGGCTATTCAGTTGATATAGAAAAATGGACAGATAAAGAGCAAA
>CAYUSV010000119.1:0-5099 GCA_964447385.1 uncultured Campylobacterales bacterium
CCATAAAAGTTTATTTAAGAATTTATACTAAGATGATAAAATTTTGGTTCATATAACAAGCTTCACTCAAGGGATTTTCTAAGATTAAAACTAAGAAACTTTTATACTATACCCAACACCCCTAACCGTAGAGATAATAATAGATTCTACTTTTATTAATTATAGAGCAGTATATTGTCTAAATTTTAACTGATTTTATCTTTTCTGCCAATTGATGTACAGACATGGCGTAATATGCGCTTTGATTGTATCTGGTTATGATATAAAAATTTCTAGCGCCATACCATAGCTCATCGTGGGTAGCACGATTTAACTTGATGAGCCTTACTTTATCATTATAGTCCCATTTACCATATTTTGGTTTTATACCTACAAGAGATGCTCTGTTGTATTTTTTGTTATACCCTGTTTTGTATTTGGTAAATCTATTTCCATCATATGAAACTCTTGTGGCAACTTTTTCACCTTTTTTCCAGCCATTTTGTTTAAGATAGTTTGCAACACTTGCAATTGCATCTTGTGGATGTTGTAAACTAATTTTGCCATCATTGTTAAAATCAACAGCATATGCCTCATAATTACTTGGCATAAATTGCGCAAGTCCGATAGCTCCTGCATAAGAACCTTTGACATTTTTTGGGTTAAATTTTTGTCTGTATGAGAGTAAGATAAATTTTTCTAACTCTCTTTTAAAAAATTTACTTCTTCGATTTTTCTCAAAGGCAAGTGTTGTTAAAGTATCAAAAACAGGATGTTTCCCGACATTGCCACCATATACACTTTCTATGCCGATGATGGCAGCGATATACTCAGCAGGAACACCATATAGTTTTTCTACTTTTTTAAATGTCGTAATATATTTTTGTAAAAATTTTGCACCATCTTTTGCTCGTTTTGGCGTAACTTTGTATTTGACATATCTATCCCATGCGCCATACTTTGGATACAGCTTTTGTATTTTTTTGGTTGGTTTTCTAGTAAAAATACGAAGAGTAGTCTTTTGCTTGTGAACATTAGAAAAAAGTTTTACAAGATATGCTCTCTTAAAATTATGCTCTTTGGCCATCATGTTGATAAACTCAACCGTCTGTGGATTTTTAGTATAATCCTTTGCATGTAACGAAACAATAAAAATAAATATAACGACAATAAGCTTCAAAATCTATCCTAAAATATTAATAACTTAAATTATACACTTAAAAGATAAAATTAAAATGTAAAACCTGCACTAATCTCAGGATATCCCCTAGAGTCACTCCCTCCTTGACCATCATCATAATACTCTTGCACCCAACCAATAGTCATAAAAGAGTTTCCACCCGTCACTATAGCAACACCCAAACGACCTCCGTATGCATCATAATCTTTGTAAGGTTTACTTATAAAAGTATGACGATATATAGCACCGGCATAAGGCTTATATATACTTTGTGTCGGCAGATAATATGTCACAGGTATGCTTATTTCGTTAAGTTTTGGATCATCTCCAAACCAACCTTGATAACCACCACCTATAGAGAGGTTATCTGTTACAAAATAGTTTGCATTTATACCCACAACTGTATAAGTGTTACCGTATCCACTACTTGAACCTATGCTAAATCCAAAATTTTTATGTCCAACAGAGAACAAACCTCCTGCATTTAAATAAATTGTTAAAAACAACATTACAATAATCTTTTTCATTTTTTACTCCTATTGTTTAACCCAGACTAAATGATAGTATCTTTTTGTTTAATTATAAAAATAGTCTCAAATATAATAAATATAACTAAAGAAACTTGACAAACATACACTCAATGTTGTATAATCATGAAAATTATATGAGGAGTCTAAAATGAAAGATCTTTTTGAAAAGCTAACAAACGCCATGAGTGAGGCGATCCAAAGCGGTATATCGCTAGCCCTTCACACTAAAAACCAAGAGGTACAACCTTTACATGTATTGTGGGGGCAGATAACAAATACAAACTCTCTTTTAAATCAAGCATTTAATAAGATGAATATTGATAAAAAAGCTTTAGAGCTAGAGATACAAAGTGCGGTAAGTAAATATCCAAAAGTTTCAACTGTCACAAAAGAAAATATTAAAATTTCTAGAGATTTAGCACAGACTCTACAAAAAGCTGAGGGTGTTATGACTCAAAACGGAGATCAATATCTCTCAGTTGATACATGGCTTGTCTCTAACCTTGACCATTCTGAGATAAAAGATTCCTTATCTAAATTTATTGATCTATTGGAGCTTAAAAAAACATTGCAAGCCATGAGAGGCAACAAGAAGATAGATTCTCAAAGTGCGGAAGAGAAGCTTGAAGCGTTAGAGAAATATGGTATAGATCTTACAAAGAAAGCAATTGACAATGAGCTTGATCCGGTAATTGGTAGAGATGAAGAAATACAACGCATGATGCAAATTATTATACGAAAGACCAAAAACAACCCCATTTTATTAGGGGAGCCTGGAGTTGGTAAAACGGCACTAGCAGAGGGTTTAGCACAAAAAATTGTAGATAAAGATGTGCCAATATCACTTCAAAACAAAAGAGTCATTTCTCTTGATATGAGTACATTAATAGCAGGTGCAAAATATAGAGGAGAGTTTGAAGATAGGTTAAAAGCTGTTATCGAAGAGGTTAAAAAAGATGGAAATATCATACTATTTATAGATGAGATTCATACCATCGTAGGAGCTGGGGCTAGTGAGGGGAGCATGGATGCTGCAAATATCTTAAAACCAGCCTTAGCAAGAGGTGAACTTCATACCATAGGGGCTACAACTCTAAAAGAGTATAGAAAATATTTTGAAAAAGATGCAGCTCTTGGGAGAAGATTTCAGCCGGTTAGGGTAGAAGAGCCAACTCAAAACGAAGCTCTTCAAATCATGCGAGGAATTAAAGAGCGATTAGAAGCTCACCACAATGTTCAGATTTTAGACTCTGCGCTTATAGCTGCTGTAAAACTTAGTAGTAGATATATAACAGATAGATATCTGCCTGATAAATCAATCGACCTTATAGATGAAGCCGCCGCCGAACTAAAGATGCAAATTGAGTCTGAGCCGTTTGAGCTTAGCAAAGTAAAAAGAGAAGTTGACACCCTAAAAGTAGAAAAAGAGGCTCTTTTAATGGAAAAAAACGCTAAAAATGATCAACGCTTAAAAGAGATAGAAAAAGAGATTGCTGATCTTGAAGAGAAAAAAAGAGTTCTTCAAACTCAGTTTGAAAATGAGAAAAATGTCTTTAAAGAGATTGCTGAGTCTAAGACAAAAGTTGATGAATTTCGTCGTGAAGCTGAGAGTGCAAAACGAAACGGTGATTTCAATAAAGCAGCAGAAATTGAGTATGGAGAAATTCCAAAACAAGAAGAGCGAGAAAAGGAGTTAAATCTCCAATGGCAAAAGATGCAAGAGGGCGGTGTACTTCTTAAAAATAGCGTAGATGATGAGATGATAGCTACAATCGTAAGCAAATGGACAGGCATACCAGTCAACAAGATGCTTCAAAGTGATAAAGCGAGGATTTTAGGAGTCGAAGATGAGCTAAAACGAAGAGTTATCGGTCAAGACAGTGCTATCAAAGCAATCTCTCGTGCGATAAAACGAAGCAAAGCTGGATTGTCAGACCAAGGTCGTCCGATAGGAAGTTTTCTCTTTTTAGGCCCCACTGGAGTTGGTAAAACAGAGAGTGCAAAAGCTCTAGCTTCGTTTTTATTTGATAGTGATAAATCATTAATTCGATTTGACATGAGTGAGTATATGGAAAAACATGCAGTTAGTCGTCTAGTAGGTGCTCCTCCTGGATATGTAGGTTACGAAGAGGGTGGACAGCTAACAGAGGCAGTGCGGAGAAAACCATATAGTGTTATACTTTTTGATGAGGTTGAAAAAGCACACCCTGATGTTTTTAATATCTTACTTCAAGTACTAGATGATGGAAGATTAACCGATAACAAAGGTGTGACCATTGACTTTAAAAATACGATTATAATTTTAACATCAAATATCGCTAGTGATAAGATCATGAACCAGAGCGATAAAGAGAAAAGAGAAAAGGCGGTCAGAGATGAATTGCGACTTCATTTTAAGCCAGAATTTTTAAATAGGCTTGATGATATTGTTATTTTTAACCCTTTAGGTTTGCAAGAGATTACGCGTATTGTAGATATTATCGTAAAATCACTACAAGATAAACTTAGTGAGAGAGATATCAAGTTGGTACTGAGTGATGATGCAAAAGCTCTTATAGGTGAAGCAGGGTTTGATCCAGTTTATGGGGCAAGACCGCTAAAAAGAGCAATTTATGAGATGATAGAAGATCGTCTGGCAGAGCTTATCCTCGAAGATAAGTTAGTAGATGGAAGTGAAGTAAAAATTGATAGGGATGCAAATGCATTAACTTTTGCAATCAATTAAAAAGGGTAGGGCTATAAGTCCTATCTTTTTAACTCCTTTTTGAACCAATCAACAATTATTTTTTTATCTTCATCACTTAAAATTGCCTCTTTATGAAGTAAGATATAATCAGGCGGAGGCATTAAGCCATTGTTTATAGTTTTGATGGCTCGTTCTAATCTTTTTGTTTTAATCTCTTTGTCTATATTTGAATAGTTTGAGAAATTTAATGCTTTTCGTCCATTTTTGACATTTGCTGCTACTTGCCAAGAGATAGGAGCAATACTACTATATGTCGGCCATGTAGTCTCATTTGAGTGACAATCATAACAAGATCTTTTAAGTATCTCTAAAACCTCTTTTGACGCTTTTAAATTTGTGCTCTCATCAATTGGTGGATTTATTTTGTCTATTGGTATAAATTGTATCGATATGAGTAAAACAGTTAGAGCTATTATATATTTTTTCAAACAAAGACCTTAAGTATATTTGATTTCTGTCGATATTATAGATAGAGAACCTTAAAGGAGATGTAGTGAAAAACAAAAGAGCCATTTGGGCAATCGCAACATTATCACTAATTGCAATGATAAATATAACAGATGCTAAAAGTCAAGATGCAACACAAGTCCAAGCTGTCAATAGTGACTTAATATGGCTTAGCATATCTTCTCTCAAGCAGATCAATGAGCAAGTGCAAGAGTCC
>CAYUSV010000120.1:0-5017 GCA_964447385.1 uncultured Campylobacterales bacterium
GAGCTAAAAAGCATTGAAAGTACTGAAATACCAATAGCAGTTTTTATATCAAATCCAAGGTGTATCAAAATTGGCACCAAAATCATTCCGCCGCCAACTCCAAAAAAGCCAGAAATAAACCCTACAAATATACCAATAAGTGCCAATTCTATAATCATGATTTTTCAATTTTACATAAAAGGGACTTAAAGGTATAATCTATATTATGGAAAATATTGAAATAAACAAAAATAGTGTAAATTATGACAAACTCATAGATATATCAGTAACCCTAGTAACCGAACTAGGCTCTACAAATATAACATTAAGAGATTTTTTACAACTCAAAACTGGTTCAGTTATAGATTTGAAAAAGCCAGCTGGTGAGAGTGTGGAACTTTATGTCAATAAAAAAATTGTTGGCAAAGGTGAGGTTATGGTATATGAAGAAAATCTTGCGATTAGAATAAATGAGATTTTAGACTCAGATGCAATTATCCAGTATTTTAAAAAAGAGCGTCAGTGAAGGGTTTTTTTCTCCTAATTTTTTCTTTTACCCTCTCATATGCAACTACAATCACAAGCCACAATATCTATAAACAAGATGGTGCAATCGACCTTATGCTCTCATTTGACAAGCCATATCTTGGAAAAATTTCAAAAAAAGAGGATGAAAATAGCACAATTTTAATGCTAGGTGGACTAAGTTTGGAAAAAAGCATTACAAAAAAAATAGACTCAAACATTATAAATCAAATCCAAATACTGCCATACAAAGAGCAGATTTTTATAAAAGTAGATACAAATACCCCCTACTCTCTCGAAGCTTCAAAAACTATCGATAATTTTGGACTTAGAATTAGAGTAAAACCAAAACTTTCTCCTACTCTAGGAATTAAAACAAAAGTATATGAAACAAGAGACGAAACAGATATAAGCGGAAGTTTTATAAAAGTCATGGCTGTATTGGCATTTTTGTTTTTGCTATTGTATATTTTAAAAAGATGGATACAAAACAAAGACCAACCTACAAACAGTTGGTTATTTCAAAAAGATGAAAAACAAAATATCAAAGTTCTAACCCAAAAAGTGTTAGATAGACAAAACAGAGCTGTTTTACTAGAGTTTAATGGGAAAAAATATTTTGTAATTTTAGGAAACTCAAATATACTTTTAGACAAATTTGAACATACTCAAACTGATGATGACACTCAATTTGAGCAGATGCTAGAAGAAAAATCTGTAAGATTAGATGATATATTAAACTCTAATTAACCAAAGTAGATACATAAGATGCATCTGTAGCTCTATTTATCCAATATGTTCCTAAATTTACATCTTTTTTAACACCATAGCCGTTATTGTACATTACAGCTAAATTTTGTTGTGCCATTTTATCTCCACTTTGTGCTGATTTTTCAAAAAACTCAACTGCTTTTTTAAAATTGCCTACTTCTAAAGCATCCATGCCTTTTACTAAATCATTAGCTTGTAAAGCACCTGTTATTAATAACATTGCTAAAATTTGTTTCATAATAATTATCCTTATAAAACAATATCGTCATATTTTATAAAAATTTAAATCGAAAAATAGAGAGCTTCCTTATGATGAACAACCAAAGCACTTGTACTTTGTTCAGGATGCATCTGATAAGTTTCTCCCAAAACCACCCCAAACTCCTCAGGTTTTAACAAATCAAATATCACTCTGTTATCTTTTAGTTCAGGACAAGCAGCATATCCAAAAGAGTATCTAGCCCCGTGATAGCGAGTTAGTTTTACATCTCGAAGTGTGTCCCCCTCATTTTCAGCAATTCCAAGTTCTAGCCGTATCTGCTTATGAAGAACCTCTGCCAATGCTTCTGCCAAATCTACACTAATTCCGTGAAGATGATGATAATGAGTAAACTTTCCATCTTTATATAACTCTTGCTCATATTCACTAAACTTCTCTCCAGCACTAGCCAATGTAAAAGCAACCACATCATGACGAGAAGATGCAAAATAATCACTAAGGCATCTATGAGGTTTTCTTCCTTGTCTTGGAAATTTTATCTTATATTTTGCTCTTTTTCTTACAACATCTAATGGTTCACTGTTTATCCCATCTTGGCTGTTCCAGCCCTCACTCTCATCAAAAATCAGAAGAGTATCACCATCACTTCGACATGGAAAATATCCATAAAGCTGCACAGGTTTAAACAACTCTTTTTTCAAAATTTCAGATTTTAACTCTTCATAAAGAGGCCACAATTTTTCATCTATCTGTTTTTGTTTCTGCTCTTTTGTCATCTTTTTTCCACTATATCCCCATCTAGTAGAAAAAAGCAACTTATGATTTATCCAATCAAAACTAAGCTCTCTTACATCACTTTTTAAAACTCTTCTACCCCAAAAAGGAGGATTTGGAATAGCACTTAAAGATGGCATTTTAATATCAGCAAAATCAGGAATAACTATCTCCTTTTTCACTTTTTGTTTCGGATTTTGTAAAGCTTCACTGCTTTTACTAAGATTAAAATCAAGCTCTCCACCCTTTTCTATCCGCCCCATAGCAACAATACCATCAAATGCATCTTTACAATAAAAGATACCACCATCATACTTAGGACGACAATACTCATCAACAAATTTAGAAGTCAATGCTGCACCACCTAAAAGAACAGGAGCAGAGATACCCTCTCTCTTAAGCTCCTGCAAATTTTCCATCATAACAGCAGTTGATTTCACTAAAAGCCCACTCATCCCGATGGCATCTCCATTATGCTCACGATATGCTTTTATAAAATCAAAAATATCAGCTTTTATTCCGATATTTATAACCTTAAAGCCGTTATTTGAGAGGATAATATCAACAAGGTTTTTACCAACATCGTGAACATCCCCTTTAACAGTGCCTATTATTAAAGTAGTTTGAGTTTTTTTCTCTTTTTTGGGGAGATATGGATTTAAAAAATCAACAGCTTTTTTCATAGTCTCAGCAGATTGGAGTACAAAAGGGAGTTGCATCTTACCACTTCCAAAAAGCTCTCCAACCTCTTTCATAGCATTTATCAAGATAACATTTACAATTTGTTCAGGTGCTATCTCATCTTTTGCATCTGGTAAAAGTAACAATATCCTCTCTTTATCCCCATCAATAAGTAATGAATGAAGTTTCTCTTTTGTACTCATTGCTTCAAAAATAGCATCATTTTCATCTTTGTCTACCTCTTTTGCATCTGCAAAATAGTCGATAAATTTAAAAAGTGGGTCGCCATTTTCTCTATTGTTTAAAAGCAAATCATCACAAATTTTTATATCTTCTTGGCTCATTTTATGAAGCGGGAGAGTATTTTTAACATTTACAATCGCCATGCTTAACCCTGCTTTTATGCAGTGATCCAAAAAGACAGAGTTTAGGTATTCACGAGAGTGCTTATCTAATCCAAAAGATATATTAGAAACCCCAAGAACAAATCCAACCTCAGGATGCATCTTTGAAAACTCTCTTATCGCTTCAATCGTCTCAATAGCCGCAGTAAAATACTCCTCATCCCCACTCCCAACAGTAAAAGTCAAAAGATCAAACACCAAATCTCTAGGGTCTAACTTATGCCTATTTACACAAAGCTCATAAATCCTCTGGGCAATTGCTACTTTTTCATCTTTACTTTTTGCCATTCCCTTTTCATCAATCGCCAAACACACTAATGCAGTTCCATACCTCTTTGCAAGATAACAGACTTCATCAAACTTATCTTCACCATCTTCAAGATTTACAGAGTTGATTATCGCTCGTCCACCAATTTGTTTTAGCCCCATCTCAATGATATTTGTAACTGTTGAATCTACCATAAGAGGAAGAGTAATCTTTGAAGCATATAAAGAGCCGACTATCTGCATATCTCTAGTCTCATCTCGCCCAGCAAATCCAACCGAAATATCAATACCGTGAGCACCACTTCTAACTTGCTGCTGTGCTACTGATAAAGTACCCTCATAATCTTCAGCCAACAAAAGCTCACGAAATGCTTTACTTCCAGTAGCGTTACTTCTCTCTCCTATAAAAAATGGAGCAGGGTCTTGCACTAACTCTTTTGTCTCAAACAGAGATGCTAAAGATTTTGGGTGTTTTCCCGAAGGTGGTTTTGGAGTTTTACCTTTCACAGAGTTTGAGAGTTTTAATATATGTTCAGGAGTCGTACCACAACATCCACCCAAAACTGCCACACCATCATAATCTAAAAACTCATTTTGATGCAGAGTAAACTCTTCTTCATTCATCGGATAAAAAGTAACACCCCCTCTATTTTGAGGAAGTCCTGCATTTGCATGCACTGAGATTGGTTTATCCCAGAGTTCACTTAAAGTTTTTATATGTTTTTTAACTTGTTGTGGTCCTGTTCCGCAGTTAAACCCTAGTGATAAAATATCAAAAGGCTCTAAAATAGCAGCTATAGTTTTAGCATCAGTTCCTATAAGCATTGAACCAGAAAGCTCAATCGTAACAGAAACCATGATAGGAATATCTGGAGCTACATCTTGACAAGCATGTAAAGATGCTTTTATCTGCAAAGGATCTTGACAAGTTTCAAGCAAAAAAAGATCACATCCACCATCTACCAAACCAAGAGCTGCTTTTTTATAACCATCATACATCTCATCATATTCAATGTGACCAAGTGATGGAAGTTTTGTACCAGGACCTAAATCTCCTGCAACAAATCTTTTTTTCTCTTTTGTACTATATTTATCACATAACTCTTTTACTATTTTAGCTCCAGCTAATGAGAGTTCATAAGTTCTCTCACCTATATCATAATCATCAAGCACCCAAGGAATTGCACCAAAAGTATTTGTTTTAATGATATCAGCACCAGCTTTTAAATAATCTTCGTGAATTTTTGAGATACCATCAGCAAATGTTACATTTAGTAACTCATTGCATCCCTCATTTCCCTCCCATGCACTATCTGGAATATTGAGATTTTGTATCTGTGTACCCATAGCCCCATCCATGATGAGAACTTTTTGTTTTATTAAGTTTTTTAAATCT
>CAYUSV010000121.1:0-5016 GCA_964447385.1 uncultured Campylobacterales bacterium
TACGTTGCAAAAACACCAATATCTGCCTTAGAAGCAATCTTAAAAAGATGTTCAGGATCACTTTGCCGGTAGATAGATTTTATTCATGCTAACTCCTCATTAAATTCCATAAAATGCCCAAACAATAGTACCAATACCCAACATCAGTACCACTATCGAAGCTCTTAAACTATTTTTATATCCACCAAACCAAAGTGCATATATTGCTTTTAGTATATTATTGCTCCCCGCGGCAATCATAATTGCTGAAACAATTTGATGCTGGAGGACTGTATACTTTCCTGTCAAAAGTGAGAGTATAAAAGGGTCTATATCTGTAAATCCTGTGATAAATGATAATATTTGCAAACCAGTATCACCAAAATGTTTTGTTACATAAGTTGTCAAGGAGATCATAATCACAAACAACCCTGCAAATACAAAAGCCGTACCAAGCTCCAAAGGATTTTCATCTACAAATTCTGCCCCTTTAACAACACTCTCTCTTCGACTCATTAGATATATAGATATCCCAACCCCTAAAATCGCAAATAGTATAAAAGGAGGCAATATATCTACAGCAACTGCCAAATTAAAAATAGCCGCCACAACTATTAGGCGTAAATACATCATAGATGTAGCTAAAATGATTCCCGCATCAAGAGAGGGTGAAGCACCATTGGTTTTAATCTTTTTAGCAAGTACTACAGTTGTAGCTGTAGATGAGTAGAGCCCACCGATGAGACCTGTGATAAAAAAACCTCTGTTTTTAAAAAGATACTTTTGTAAGATATACCCGCCATAAGATATAGAAGAGACAATAACAACAGCTAACCAAATTTTAAAAGGCGATAGAGGAATATAATCGATAACCTTCTCATCAGGAAGTAGCGGTAAAATTACACCTGAGAGTAAAATCATTTTGCCCAATGTTTCAAATTCACTAGAATTGATGTTTTGGCTAAAACTCTCTATCACACTTTTTGCATTTAGCACAAAAACCACTAACACAAAAAGAAGAGCCATCATCCAAAGTGGAAAATGCCCACTCAATGGTCCAAAACTATAAACAATCAAAGAGACTAGATAGAGCAAAATACTACTCTTACCCTCTTTAAGCTTTTGCTGATAAAAAAGCAGATAAAGCAGAGTAAAACCAACTAATCCAACCACATAAACAACAAGATGAGCAGGATCAATCTGATAAAACACAAACCCTAATATCCCCATAAAAGTCATAGTTCTAGTCGAGCCAAAAAAATCTCTTTTTACTTTAGCTGGTGAGTGTTGTCGATATGTCTTAATCTCCAATCCTATCAAAAAGGCAAATACTACCGTTATGCCAAAATGAACCAACATCGAATCAAATTCCATTTCACTCTTCTCTCTTATATAACATCAATACCTAACTTTTTACGATAATATCTAAGCACCACCATCTTAACAACATCATTAAATACAAACCAAACAAGAGCATAAATCCACATCCAACTTGCCCATTTCCATCCGATAGGCTCCATCAATCCAAAACCATACACTGCGATAACCGTACCGGCAATTCGACTAAAAAAAGTTGCATTAAACAGAGTCCACGAAGGCCATGGACGCTTCCAAAACCAATCATCTATACGAGTATTATAAATCGTACCATGTCCTGCTATCACAAGCTTGGCGAAAAAAGCACTCTGTACAAAATCAAGTGGCAGCTGCATATAAGATATCAATATCCAAAAAAGTGCAAAAGAGGAAAGCACACCAGCAATTCCAAGCCATGAAGCTAGTATAAAGACCTCTTTCATATCCCAACGAACTGGGTTTTTTCTTATTTTAGTATTGTCATATGCAATTGTCATGATAGGGATATCATTTAAAAGTGCAAGTAAGATAATCATCAATGCAGTAATAGGATAAAAATCATAAATTACAATCGCCAATGTCATAAAAACAATCACACGAATCGTCTCAGCAATACGAAAAATAGTATAACTTTTCATCCGCTCAAAAATCTGGCGCGCCTCTTTTATAGCATCTACAATGACACGAAGTCCAGGTGCCATCAAAACTATATCTGCAGCTGCCCTTGCAGCATCTGTCGCCCCACTAACAGCAATCCCGCAATCAGCTTTTTTTAAAGCTGGAGCATCATTGACTCCATCTCCTGTCATACCCACAATATGATCTGCCTTTTGAAGCTCATCTACAATGAAATATTTATCTTCTGGATAAACTTGTGCAAAACCTCCTGCTTCTTCAATCATAGCTATGATTTCAGACTCATGTTTTTTTACAGAGCCTTTAGCAATAGGTATGTTGTAAAGCTCTTTTTCTACCTCTTTGACGATACTTTTAGTAAGCTTTTGAACCTCTTCTTTGGAGATATCTGGATGAAGCACTTTTGTAAAAGCACGAGAAAGAACTCCAGTTAGAGTTAAAAACTCACTAATACTTTCTCCCTTAAGCTCTCTAATATCTTGAATTTTTCCATCTATTGCTAAAAGAGATGAGATATACTTAGCAACTGCTAAATTATCACCTGTAACCATTTTGACATCAATGCCTTTAGATCTTGCCTCTTCAATCGTCTCTTTTGAATCATCCCGAAGTGGATCATAAAGAGGTATAAAACCTACAAAATGGTACTTGTCCTCATCACAGTTACGATATCCAACTCCAAGAGTTCTAAAACCATTGTTTGCAAACTCTTCAACTTTTTTATATGCGCTCTCTTTGTCAAATTCACCCTCATCACTAAGCTCAAGAATAACCTGTGGAGCTCCTTTGCTCACAATTAACTCACAATCACCATTTTCAATCACCGCTTCAGTTCTTTTGCGAACCGGATCAAAAGGGATAAACTTTTTAAGCCTATAATCTTTAAAATATCGAAATTTCCTAGAGTAATCAAAGATAGGCTTTTCTATAGGATCGTGGTTTTGTCTTTTACTCGCCATAAGCGCATAAATAATCAAATCTTTAACTTCATACTTTCCAACTGTATATGGGTCAGATATCACCATCTCGTTTTTAGTTAAGGTGCCGGTTTTGTCTGAGCAAAGTATATCCATCCCTGCAAGCTCTTCAATAGCTGCTAATCTGCTGACAATTGCCTCTTTTTTTGCCAATACTTTAGCGCCAATTGCCATCGTCACGGTAAGAACAGCAGGCATCGCAACAGGAATTGCAGAGATTGTTAATACCAATGCAAATATAAGAAGCTCTAGTGTAGGTTGACCAGCTTGTATACCATGGTAGATAATTATCGAAATCATAACCAATGTAACAATTATGAGAAAATTACCAACTTTGATAACCATCTTTTGAAAATGGCTATGCTCCTGCTCTTGTGCTTTGGCTACCAATCCTACAGTTTTACCAAAATAGGTATTTTTTCCAGTCCCTGTTACTTCACCAACCATCTCTCCTTGTTTTATAATCGCATTTGCATAAAGAGCATCACCTGCTTTTTTGTGCACTGGTAGTGATTCACCAGTAAGTGCGGATTGGTCAACTTGTAAAAACTCTCCATCACCGATCAATTTTAAATCAGCCGGCACAACATCACCGATTTTAACCTTGACGATATCTTGTGGTACTAACTCTTTGGCATCAACCTTGATCCAATGCCCATCACGAAGTGCCAATGCCTCTCTTGCAAGTTTTTGTTTAAGTACCTTGATAGCATTTAGTGCTTTGGACTCTTGATAAAAATCAACAATTGCATTGACAAGAAGAAGCAACATAATAATCGTAAAATCTTCCCACCGTTTTGCAAAGGCAGAGAGAATAGCGGCAACTTCAATCATCCAAGGAATAGGTCCCCAAAAACGCCTAAAAAGTCGATATGTCCAACTCTCTTCTCTCTCTTGAATCGTATTTAAACCATATTTGGCAAGTCTATCTTTGACATCTTTTGAGGTTAAACCATTGGTGTTTTTACTCTCAGATACCTGCTCTTGCATAAAAACTCCTTTACTTAAAAAGTGGTGTTTTATTGGCTATATGCCAAGCTTTCATTCCCTCCCAAGCCTCTTTGGCATCTTCAACAAACCAAAAAAGCTCCCTATCTTCAGGATCAATTACTCCCTCAATTTCCAACATGTCAAAATCAATCAAATTTTTCCAATACCCTTTGCCAACAAAAATCACCGGAACCGGCTCTATCTTTCTAGTTTGAATCAGCGTCAATGTTTCAAATAACTCATCCATCGTCCCATACCCACCAGGACAGACAACCAATCCACAAGCTCGTTTTAAAAAATGCATCTTACGAATAGCAAAATAGTAAAACTGAAAACATAAATCAGGAGTGATGTATGGATTTGGAAATTGTTCATGTGGTAGAGTGATGTTTAACCCTATGCTTTTAGCACCAACATCAAATGCACCTCTATTTGCCGCCTCCATGATACCTGGACCGCCACCTGTCATGATAGCTACACGATTGTCATCGTGCCCTAGTCCTGCTTTGCCTACTAATTGTCCAAATTCTCTAGCTATATCATAATATTTTGATTTTTCAAGAATACGCTCAGCTACACTAAATGCTTTGAGCAATTTTTCAGATTCGGGATCTTTGCAAAGAGCCTTTTGCGCAATTTCAACCCTTTTAAGCGCCGTTTGACGCTCAACAATCCTAGTAGAGCCAAAAACAACGATTGTCTGGTCTATACCATGTTTTTTGAGAGTAAGCTCAGTTTTTAGATAGTCAAGCTGTAGACGGATAGGTAGAGTATCTTCACTAAAGAGAAAATCCCGATCATCCTCTACTAAACGATAACTAGGACTGTTTTTGATAACATTGATACGCTTCAACGCCTCTGGATCTTCTGTCTTAGGTTTTGGATGCTCCCATGGGAGCTTACATCTGCGTCTCTTTTTATCTGGTGGCTGAACAAAAACCTTTTTCATCACTACTGGCACCATACCAAACCAAGAACTACCACCCAACTCATCTGACATCCTTATTTGAAATAATTTGATAAAAGATTATATACCAATAAGGGCGTTTGCTTCTGTTAGTTGACTAACAAAGTATTA